>NZ_JAOARI010000028.1 GCF_025210605.1 Halodesulfovibrio sp.
TCATGTCACCACTCTCCACTTGAGCAACAACAGCCAGTTTAAAGCCTAATGTGTAGTCCCGTTGTGTTCGCTTAGTCTTTGTTCTTGTTTGCTTTCTCATAATAAGTCCTTTTCTTGTGAACTTATTCAAGGACGGGACAGCAATAATAAAAAAGGCAGGCTCAAATGAGTCTGCCTTTTTTATTATATGTAATGAGATGGGATGCATCTCATCAATATTCCTTATCGTGTAAGCTTGCGGTACTTAATTCGCTGAGGCTGGTCAGCTTCTTTACCGAGGCGCTTCTTACGATCAGCTTCATACTCGGTGTAGTTACCGTCAAAGAATACAACCTGTGAATCACCTTCAAATGCAAGAATATGCGTGGCAAGGCGATCAAGGAACCAACGGTCGTGAGAGATAACCAGTACAGAACCTGCGAAGTTCTCAAGAGCTTCTTCAAGCGCACGCATGGTATTTACGTCCAAATCGTTTGTCGGTTCGTCAAGCAAGATAACGTTTGCACCGGATTTGAGAATCTGCGCAAGATGCACGCGGTTACGTTCACCACCAGAAAGAACATCAATTTTCTTCTGCTGATCTGCACCGGTAATGCCAAAACGTGAGCAATACGCGCGAGAGTTAACTTCCTGTGTACCAAGCTTAACAGTTTCGTATCCACCTGAAATAATCTCGTAAACTGTCTTACCAGATTCAAGGCTGTCACGTCCCTGATCTACGTGAGCGAACTGCACTGTTTCACCGATTTTAACTTCACCGGAATCAGGCTTTTCTTCACCGATCAGCATCTTGAATGTAGTAGATTTACCAGCGCCGTTAGGACCGATAATACCTACAATTGCACCCGCAGGAATGATGCAATTCATATTCTCTACAAGCAGTTTATCACCAAGAGATTTGGTAACATCAACCATTTCGATTACACGTTTACCAAGACGAGGTCCCGGTGGAATGTAAATTTCGAGGTCTTTTGCATGCGCTTCTGATTCATGCGAAACAAGAGATTCGTATGCACTGATGCGTGCTTTAGATTTAGAATGACGTCCTTTCGGAGACATGCGAATCCACTCAAGTTCTCGCTGTAATGTCTTCTGGCGTTCAGACTCTTTCTTTTCTTCTTGTGCAAGGCGCTTCTGTTTCTGATCGAGCCAGCTGGAGTAGTTTCCTTTCCAAGGAATACCACGACCACGATCAAGTTCAAGAATCCAACCAGCTACGTTATCGAGGAAGTAACGGTCATGCGTTACAGCGATAACAGTACCAGGGAAATTCTGTAAGTAGCGTTCGAGCCATGCTACAGATTCTGCATCAAGATGGTTGGTAGGTTCGTCAAGAAGCAGGATGTCAGGGTTCTGCAAAAGCAGACGGCATAACGCCACACGACGCTTTTCACCACCGGAGATCACGTCTACAGGGGTATCTGCCGGAGGACAACGCAACGCATCCATTGCCATTTGCAAGCGGGAATCAATATCCCATGCGCCTTTCGCATCCATCTGTTCCTGAACCTTAGCCTGCTGCTCAATAAGAGCATCCATTTCTTCAGGTTCCATAGGTTCAGCAAATTTAGCGTTGATGTCATTGAACTCATTGATAAGATTCATAACATCGCCAACGCCCTCTTCAACAACTTCACGAACAGTACGTGTTTCGCCGATAAGAGGTTCCTGCTCCAAGTATCCCACTGTGTAACCCGGAGAAACATGTGTTTCACCTTCAAACGCAGTGTCTACACCCGCAAGAACTTTAAGGAGGGATGATTTACCGGAACCGTTAAGCCCCAGCACGCCAATTTTTGCACCATAAAAATACGAAAGAGAGATATTCTTAAGAACCTCTTTCTGACCGTGACGCTTGGTCACGCGAACCATTGAATAAATAATCTTATCCGGCTCGTTTTGACTCATATTACCACCTTGAATCTATTAGTAAACTGCAACCAGCTACTGTTTTTTTATTGCCATAGTGTTCTATACTACAGTGCTTGTTCAAAGCTCTCAGAAACAAGTCCAGTACTACAGAAAAATATTTTTTCTTCTTTTTGCTTATTTGCAACAAATTGTCCAGAAAAGGAAATCACATCTTTCCAATAAGGTAAGTACGTTTAATAGATAAAACCTGCCCTTCTTTCCGCAATCTAACACGTTGTAATGCCAGTCTGTTCTATGCTAGCTAAAAATAAAATTGACCATTTTATTTCGATTGTTCGGAGATTACATGAAAAACTACCCTGTAATGTACAGCAACACATATACTACTCCAGAAAATGCAAAGGGCTTTCTTTCCAGCTTATTCCCATCAGCCGCTTTTTATCCTTCAATGGCTAAAATTGCTTTTTGTGCAAACAGAGAAGCTCAACAAGGTAAATCTTCGGATCAGGCATGGGTTAAAGCCAGCCTCGATATTATCAATGCGCTTGAACGGGTAGGCGTGTCCCTTTCATTCGAAAATATTTCTGCATTTACCGAATTAGACTCCCCTTGTGTATTTATCGGTAACCACATGAGTACGCTGGAAACGTTTGTTCTACCTGCTATTATTCAACCGCACAAAGCAGTTACTTTTGTCATTAAAAGCTCACTCCTCACCTACCCTTTCTTTGGCGACCTTATGGCCTCACGCGATCCGATTGCAGTTGAACGCACTAATCCGCGTGAAGATTTAAAAACTGTTCTCAATGAAGGGTGTGAAAAAATCAGTCAGGGAAAATCCATCATTGTTTTTCCTCAATCAACACGCAGCACCGAATTTGATCGCAAAAAATTTAACTCTATCGGTGTAAAACTCGCCAAAAAAGCCGGTGTCCCTATTGTTCCTCTTGCTTTAAAAACAGATAGCTGGGGACATAGCAAATTAGGAAAAGAATTCGGACCAATCGATATCTCTAAGAAAGTCCATTTTGCGTTCGATGCACCAATCACTGTTGAGGGGAACGGTAAGGAAGCTCATGCTTCGGTGTGTAATTTTATTGAAACGTCGTTAACTAACTGGGCAAAATAACCATTGAGTGCCAAAACAGTAGAAAAGCATTTTATCTGTGATGCGTGTATAGAATTTCCACTCTATGCACGCATTATTTTCTAGAGAAAAGAATAAGAGGCGTTCTTTGCACAGCCGCATGCGCTTTTCAAAAAACAGTTAAGAATCGGTTAGTTTTTCAAAACACACAGTATTTATTATACTTCTTCTATTTTTGTAAAAACACAATTTTCAGCGGATGATGCAGGGTAATACAGAATTATTTTCTCATGCATTGACGCAAAAAAAATTGTAAGCTAAGCATTATTGCGTGCTCAAACAGTTTATGAGGTAGCGCTTCGAGTTGCCGCGAACCGCTGCTACATTAACCCTAAAACTACTGGGTCAAGCTATGACAATGACAAAAAAAGAAGCTCTGCTACTAGCTGCTAAAGAGCTTTTTGGTGAGTATGGTTACGCTGAAACTACGTTTAAAAAAATTTCTGAACGTGCCGGAGTCGCTCTGGGTCTGCTAACTCACCATTACGGAAACAAAGAAAAGTTGTTTCTCGCAGCTGGACTGGATGTTCTTGACGACTTCATTATCAAGCTAAGAGAAGCTTGTTCTCAAGGTGATACCGGTTACGATTCTGTTATGAACTTTTGTCGTACCTACTTAGACTACTCTGTAACACCGGAATCACACTTCCTTGTTCTCGTTCGCTGCTCTCCATATTCAGACATGAAAACTCAAACTGACCGTGATATTATGTACGAAAAGTTCAACCAAGTACCACGGGAACTCGAGTATCATGTACGCCGAGGAATAGAAGACGGTTCTATTAAAGATTTACCAGCACACGAAACGACTTCTGTTCTTACCTGTAACTTGGTTGGTGCTATCCGAACCAGACTGCTCACTCCATATGCACCAGCCAACCTGTATGATGAAGTTCTTAAATTTATTTCCCGAAGCATAAAAAATGATTAGCACAAATTGCTAAAGCATAAAAAAAGGAAGAAGTTTTTACCTTCTTCCTTTTTTTATGCAATGCCGTATGGTCTTACCCACGCACCACACAGAGACTTACAATCTCTAACGTCTATGCCGCCTTGATAACAAGCGGAATTATGTGGCGCTGAGCTGACTCTTCATGTGTTTTGCCGATTTCGAAAGTCACTTCATTTTTACCCGCAACCGCTGCGATTTCTTCAACCAACCCTTTAACATTAATAATAGGGTGACGCATGAATACCTGTGGAAGCCCATACGTCAAGTTACAGGCAAGACATGCACCGTTGCGCTGGTTTAAATAAAACGCAAACTCAAGGACATCGTCCGTACCATTTACAAAGGCAAGCTCGATATCGTATGCGCCACTTTCTGCCTCGCCATACAGCGCATCAAAAAATTCATCTGTTCTGGATGCCGGAAACAGCTCATCCAATTTTTCTTTTGTAAAGACGGTATCAAACTGCATAATTACTCCCAACCTTTTCTTTCATATGTGCATTTTTTGGTTTTTCGCAGTAAATTTGGAAGCATAACAATGCTCAAAATTACCCGTTTATGCACCGTATAGATTTTAGACAAACTCAGCAAGTGCCCGAGAGCTTCTTAAGCCGTATGAAAATGTCCTTCTCAAGCTGCAACGCCTGTGTAGTAATCGCATCTACCGAAAAAACATCAAGCACTTCTCTTGAAGACATTGGGCGGCATGTTGGGCAAAGCCCACCTAGATACGCCAAGTACCCAATAATAGCTTCAGCTGAAATTCCTTCAGCACGCATTTTACGTAATTCAAAATGCCCATGCCTTTTTGCCAGACGCTCTCCTTCATGGTCGATGACAAGCGGTAAGTGAATATACTCAGGAGGAGTACAGCCCAATAGCTCATATAAATACACCTGACGCGGTGTACAGTGTAAAATATCTTCGCCTCGCACAACTTGTGTAATCCCCTGTCGAATATCATCAACAACAACAGCAAGTTGATATGCAAAAACGCCATCAGAACGGCGAAGCGGGAAATCTCCACCACACTCGTTCCAACTCATGCAGCAGTCGCCATGCAGCACATCAGTAAACTGAATCTCCGACTTTTCACAATGCAACCGCATTGAACTTCTACGCCCTTCTGCCTCACGCTCTTTACGTTCAGCATCAGAAAGATGAAGACATATTTCGGGATACGCATTGCCATAATCACTTTTATGAGGGGCTGACGCTAACGACCTAAGCTCCTTGCGGGTACAAAAGCAGGGATATACAAGTCCATCGGCTTGCAGAGCATCAATTACGCGCGCGTATAATTCTGTAGATTCACTCTGAGTATATGGCGCACAATCGCCGCCCACATCTACACCTTCATCCCAGTCAAGACCAAGCCAACGCAAGTCTTCGAGTATTCCCTCAACAAACTCCAGCTTTGATCTATCAGGATCAATGTCTTCAATGCGCAACACTAAACGTCCACCCGATTTTCTGGCAGCAAGCCAACAAACGAGAAACGACCATGCATTGCCTAAGTGCAGATAGCCAGTAGGAGAAGGAGCAAAACGACCTTTTACAACACCCTGTCGTGCAGACGCGGCGGGAGAAATTTCTGCTGCTATTTGAGCAAGGTTACGTGTAGAATTCATGCACAGTTGAGATCATGCCACGCTTGATAAGTCAACCATCTAACAGAGCCATCCTGCTATGCCATACACGCAGTTTGAAAATAGACACTATATAATGCGATGACATTAAGGCAGCACCGCCTAAAAGATGTCACACAAAAGTCTAGCCTCGATAACCCGATGGTAAATATGCGCTACTTATTTTCCAAAGTTCGAAATCGGGCCTCCAGTAGGCGATCATTTTCACTACAGATTGCCGCACGACTAGAGATAGTGATGATACAACACACTCAAGCCATTCGGCACTCATAGAATTTATGCTATGCTAGCAAAAAAGGAGTGCCTATGCTTAAAAAGAAAAACAAAACGAAGACCACCACCCACAAATCTACCACGCAAAATATGTATGAAGGTGCAACACAGCCCTCATACTTTACAACAGTACGCAAAGACATCCCCTTTGATGAGCTAGCCCAAATTGAAGCCCTGCTATGTGGTGCATGCCCTAAAAAATAGCCATCCAATTTTATCTTCTACGTTTTCGCAGCACTAAATAAATTTTTTGTAAAAAGTATTGCCAAACTGATTACATGTGGATATTGTGTAGTCAAGATAGACGAAATAGAAAAGTTGGTTAGTTCACTTCATAAACCTAACTGAATGAATCTGTAGTCTCAGGGAGGTGTCCATTTGGAAACTCCACCATGCACTTCAATTGGCGAATAAGCTAGGAGTATTTCGCCAATATTCAAGTAGGTAACTAATTAATTTTCAACGTAACACAAAGACTTAGCACCAAGGTGGCAACGCCTTGGTGCTTTTTTTTGAAGTTCTTCCCCCCACCTTGCCGCGCTCCTGCCTCAAGACAATCATTTTATGTCTATTTGCTACTGAACAAACTAGTTAATCAACCAGTCGTGCTACTAATATTTTTTTAGTGGCATATTCAATCTCGATTGAGCACCTAAACATCGCACAGAGTGCATATTATCAAATTTTTCTATAAATTACAGGAGAAATTATCGGCATCTTATTGACACATTTTAGGAGCAGGATGTACGTGTTTTATTGTTCTTCAACGTTATAGATTCGTTTGATACTTATAGTTTACAAACGCCAAAATGCAAGGAGGCAGGGATGAGTCTCAATAGGCGTGATTTTGTTAAACTGTGCACAGGGACTGTGGCTGGACTTGGGGTTTCCCAGATGTTCAACCCAGCTGTTTGTGAAGCCATTTCCGGTTCACTTAACGGCGAACGCCCTCCAGTTTTATGGTTACAGGGTGCAGGCTGTACGGGATGTTCCGTATCTTTGCTAAACTCTGTTAACCCACACATTAAAGATGTACTGCTCAAGGTTATCAGCCTCGAATTCCATCCTACCGTGATGGCATGGGAAGGCGAGCCTGCAATCGAACACATGTACAAAATTGCAGAAAAGTACGACGGCAAATTCTTCCTCGTTGTGGAAGGAAGCGTTCCTACTGAAGCTGATGGTAAATACTGTGTTATTGGCGAAGCCCATCACAGAGAAATTACCATGGTTGATGCAATGAAAGAGCTTGGTCCTAAAGCAGCAGCTGTGCTCGCAGTAGGAACCTGTTCAGCATACGGCGGCATTCCTGCTGCAGAAGGCAGCCAGACCGGTGCTAAAGCTGTTCGTGACTTCTTCGAAGAAGAAGAAATTGCAACTCCTGTTGTTAACATTCCTGGCTGTCCTCCGCACCCTGACTGGATCGTAGGCACAGTTACTGTTGCTCTTGATGCAATCAAAAAGCACGGTCTTGCAGACGGTCTTGGAAAAGTTGTTGAAATTCTTGATGATGAAGGACGTCCAACTCCTTTCTTCGGCGAGAACATTCACGACAACTGTCCATACCTTGACGACTTTGACAACGACGTGCTGGCAACTAAGTTCACTGAGGTTAAAGGCTGTCGCATGGAGCTTGGCTGTAAAGGTCCTGACACCATGTCCGACTGTTACAAGCGTAAGTGGAACAACGGTATTAACTGGTGTGTACAGAACGCTGTATGTATTGGTTGTACTGAGCCTGACTTCCCTGATGGCAAGTCCCCGTTCTACGAGCCAGCTTAACGGCTTGTGCGCCTTTACACATTCCTAAGGAGGAATTAACATGTCTGGTTGCAAAAGAAACGGAGCAGCAGCCAGCGGTAAGACAGCTCACATCGCAATCGATCCGGTAACCCGAATCGAAGGTCACTTGAAAGCTGATGTTACCGTTGAGAACGGCAAAGTCGTGGACGCAAAGCTTTCCGGCGGTATGTACCGCGGATTCGAGCAGATTCTTCGTAATCGCGATCCTCGTGACTCTTCACAGATCGTTCAGCGTATCTGTGGTGTATGTCCTGTAGCACACGCTACTGCTTCTGTTATGGCTCAGGATGCAGCATTTGGTGTTAAAGTAACTAACAATGCCCGCATTACCCGTAACCTCATTCTTGGTGCTAACTACCTGCAGTCTCATATCCTGCATTTCTACCACTTAGCAGCTCAGGACTTTGTACAGGGTCCTGATAGCGCACCATTTGTACCTCGCTACCAAAAGTCAGACCTTCTTGAAGATCGTAGCAAAGAACTGAAAGCTGTTAACGCAGCAGCAGTCGATCAGTACATTGAAGCTCTCGACGTGCGCGCAATCTGTCACGAGATGGTTGCTATCTGGGGCGGTAAAATGCCTCACGTACAGGGTATTGTTGCCGGTGGTGCAGCTGAAATGCCTAGCAAAGAACGTATCATTGAATACGCTGCCCGCTTACAGAAGGTACGTGACTTTGTTACTAATAAATATCTCCCAACCGTTTACACCGTTGGTTCCGTATACCCTGACCTCTTTAAAGTAGGACAAGGACACAAAGCATGTATCGCATATGGCGTATTCCCGCTTGATGATGCTCACTCCAAGTTCATGATGAAGAGCGGTGTATACTACGATGGTAAGGATCATAAATTTGATCCTTCCAAAATCCATGAAGATGTAAAATACTCATGGTTTGATGATTCTACATCTGGTCTTCACTACTCTGAAGGTAAAACTGTTCCTGACCCTCATAAAGAAGGTGCATACAGTTTTGTTAAAGCTCCTCGCTACAACGGCGTTGCTTGTGAGGTTGGTCCTCTCGCACGTATGTGGGTTGATAACCCTCCTCTCTCACCTGTAGGTCAGAAAATGCTGAAAGAGAAATTCGGCTTGGATGCAAAACGCTTCCGTGACCTTGGTGAAGATGCAGCATTCTCCCTTATGGGTCGTCACGTAGCGCGTGCTGAAGAAACTTGGTACCTGCTTGACTTCATTGATGCATGGCTCAAAGAAGTTAAACCGGACGAAGAAACCTTCACCGCATTTGAAATTCCTGAGTCTGCTGAAGGTACTGGCTTCACAGAAGCACCTCGCGGTGCTCTGCTCCACTACCTTGACGTTAAAGACAGCACAATCAACAACTACCAGATTGTTTCTGCAACTCTTTGGAACTGTAACCCTCGCGATGACAAGGGGGTACGCGGTCCTGTAGAAGAAGCACTCATTGGTATTCCAGTACCGGATGTTGATAACCCAGTAAACGTGGCGCGTCTCATTCGTGCCTTCGATCCATGACTGGGCTGTGCCGTTCACGTGATGAACGCAGAGACCGGTAAAGTTTCCGTAGTTGAGTTCGAATAAAACTCGCTTCTGAAATTGCCTAATAAAAGAGGAACCGTTTGGTTCCTCTTTTTGTTAGATCGCATTTTATAGCACCCAGAAAAAGCACTTACCAAACCAAGTACGGATTACGGTCTACCGCAGGCAATGTATGCTTTCACAACGCTGCTAAGAGCTTCAAACCGAAAAGACTGAGCGTGCTGGCTTCCATAAAAAAAAGAGGCAGAAGACCTCTCCCATATCCAGCGGCTTATCATTAAATAAATCGATTGCCATCCAGCTCATTTCTGTACAAAATCGGTTTCAAAACTAGAGTGCAATTCTACATTATATATGCAGGGATGCTAGGCAGCCTTTTCTTATTTAATGATAAGGAAAAAAATAATGAAAATTTGTAGGGCGCTATCGAATTTTTATCTGATAGCGCGGAACAAATATAAAAATCTAGCAACACAAATTTTGCAACCTAGCCCGTGCTCATATACACAAAATTTTCACGATACATATTCCATTACTTTTTTATTCGGCAAAAGCATTGCTTAAAGGACAGATCATGGAAAAACTTTTAGTGCTCGGTATTGGCAATACTCTCCTCACAGACGATGGCGTCGGTGTTCATGCAGCAGAAATTCTCTGGAAAGAGGAATGGCCGGAAAACGTTACCGTTATGGAGGCAGGAACCTTTACGCAAGACATATACGCTTTTTTTCAAGGCTATGACAGACTTCTGGTTTTAGATGTTATTCATGCAGAACACGAGCCCGGCACTATCTACGAGCTTACAGAAGACGACATTCGCTCTAACGAAAAGCAGCGTGTTTCTATCCATGACATTGACATGCTTGATTCTTTGCAGATGTGTGAACTGCGTTGCGGAACACGTCCTAAAATGGAAATTATCGGCATGCAACCTCACGACATTACGACATGGAACATTGGTCTTTCCGAAGCCTGCCAAGCTAAGTTTGATTCCTATGTCGCTCATGTGCGTAAGCGTATTAAAGAAATAATTGAGGAAATGAATTAGCCATTCCACTCCCCTCGAATCACCCAGCTGACATTCTCACCTCAGCTTTGAATTTTTCATTACAATTCTCATCAGCCCCCTCTTGGGGGCTTTTTTTTGCTCCCTTCAGAATGACACCTTGCAAAATATAATAAGAATCACGGCATGATATTTTATTTTTCTATTATGAAAGAAAAACCAATTATGCTATGGTGATGCCAATTATTCCAGTTGACTTCGTTAGAATGTGTACACGTAAGTATGAAGCCAACAACGTCTGGTGTAGCACCAAAGTGCAAACCGTTTCCTTCCTATAAGGAGGTTGTATGAAAATTTCTATAGGTCTCGGCAAAGAAGATGTCGTTGAAAGACTAGAGAAAAAAGGGGTTTCCCGCCGTCAGTTCCTTAAGTACTGTACTGCTGCTGCGGTTTCCCTCGGAATGGCTCCAGGATTCGGCGCAAAAATTGCCGAAGCTGTCACCTCTAAACTTCGTCCTTCTGTTGTGTATTTGCATTGTGCAGAATGTACCGGCTGTACCGAAGCTCTCCTTCGGGCACACGAGCCGTACATTCAAGAAATTCTATTTGATACCATTTCATTAGATTACGATGAAACCATTATGGCAGCCGCTGGCGATGCTGCTGAAAAAGCACTTGAGCAGGCTGTTAACAATCCTAATGGGTTTATCCTTGCTGTTGAAGGCGGTATTCCTACCAAAGATGGCGGTGTGTATGGCAAGGTTGCCGGACATACCATGCTGGATATGGTAACTAAAATTGCTCCGAAAGCTAAAGCGCTTATCAACCACGGCACCTGTGCCTGCTTTGGTGGCGTTCAGGCTGCTGCTCCTAACCCTACAGGTGCCAAAGGTGTCAACGACGTTCTTCAAGATCAAAAGATTGTCGGCATCAATGTTCCGGGTTGTCCTCCTAACCCATACAACTTTGTGCACACCATTCTCTTCTACCTGACAAAACACCAAGCACCTGAGCTTGATGACCTGCAAAGACCAATTCCTTTCTTTGGAACTACTGTGCATGACCAATGTGAGCGGTTACCACACTTTGAGGCAGGAGAATTTGCTCCTTCCTTCGATTCTGAAGAAGCACGCAAAGGCTGGTGCCTGTATGAACTGGGATGTAAGGGACCAGACACATACAACAACTGCCCTAAAATTAAGTTCAATCAGGTAAGCTGGCCTGTCGAAGCAGGTCATCCGTGTATCGGCTGCTCTGAACCTGACTTCTGGGACGAAATGACCCCGTTCTACGAAAATTAGCAGCTTGAACCGATAGCTTATTCCAAGGAGCAAGATACATGAAAAGCAATTCCTCTGGATTCCCTGTTACCCCTCAGGGCAACAAGAACGGCAGAGTTGTTGTCGACCCAGTTTCACGAATCGAAGGTCACCTTCGAGTCGAGGTTGAACTTAAAGATGGTAAAATTGCCAACGCATGGAGTTCCTCGACTCTTTTCCGTGGTCTTGAAATAATTCTTCAAGGTCGCAAACCAGAAGATGCCCAGCACTTTACTCAGCGTTCTTGTGGTGTTTGTACATACGTACATGGACTCGCCTCAACCCGCGCTGCTGAAGATGCCTGCAACGTAACTATCCCAGAAAATGCAACTCTCATCCGTAACCTCGTTATGGCATGTCAGTACATGCATGACCACCTTGTACACTTCTACCATCTCTGTGGGTTAGACTGGATTGATGTTGCAGGTGCGCTGAAAGCAGATCCTAAAAAAGCTGCTTCCATTGCCAACTCCATTTCTCCACGTGAAACCAAAGCAGAAGATCTTAAAGCTGTTCAGGCTACACTGAAAAAATTTGTAGACAGCGGACAGCTTGGACCATTCACTAATGCATACTTCCTGAACGGTCACGAAGGGTACTACTTAAGCCCTGAATTAAACCTCATTGGCACTGCACATTACCTTGAAGCACTGCGTATGCAGCTTCTCCCTGCACGCGCCATGGCAATATTCGGCGGCAAAAACCCTCACCCTCAGTTCATGCAGGTTGGTGGTGTTACTTGTTACAATGCGCTGAAAAAAGAGAACCTCAAGCAATTCCGCGACTTGGTCATGCAGACCAAGAACTTCATCGATCAGGTATACATTCCTGACCTCATTGCCATTGCTGGACAGTACAAAGACTGGACACAATACGGCGGTTGCACCAACTTCCTTACATTTGGTGAATTCCCAACCAAAGGGCAGGAACTGGACTCCCGCTACTTCCCTGCTGGTATTGTTATGGATCGTAAATTTGATGATGTTCAAAAGTTCGATCCAAGCAAAATTGCAGAGCACGTTCGCTACAGCTGGTACAAAGGCGACAAAGCGCACCACCCTTACGATGGTGTAACTGATCCTAAATACACTGACATGTTCGGTGAAGATCGTTACTCATGGATGAAAGCACCACGCTACGAAGACAAAGCAATGGAAACCGGTCCACTTGCTCAGGTTCTTGTTGCATACGCTAACGGACATCCAAAAGTTAAGCCGCTTGTTGACCACGTTATCAACACACTCGGTATCAAAGTCGAAAATCTGTATTCAACACTTGGTCGTATTGCAGCACGCGGTATTGAAACTGCTGTTGTTGCCGAGCACTGCGTTGATATGCTCAATCAGTTGGAAGGCAACCTTGCAGCTGGCAAAAACCAGATTATCGAAAACATCGATATGGTTGATAAAGCAGAAGGCGTTGGCTTTGTTAACGCACCACGCGGTGGTCTCTCTCACTGGCTTAAAGTTAAAGACAAGAAAATTGAAAACTTCCAGCTTGTTGTTCCATCCACATGGAACCTCGGACCTCGCTGTGCCAACGACTTGTTATCTCCAGTAGAAGAAGCACTCGTTGGAACTCCTGTAGCAGATGCAGAACGCCCTGTTGAAATCTTAAGAACAGTGCACTCCTTTGACCCATGTATTGCTTGTGGTGTTCACGTAATTGACGGTAACACAAACAAAGTACATAAGTTCCAAATTAGATAACGAAGTTACTTTCTTCGACAAGTCTCCAACGGTCAGAGAACCTTTAAACAAAGGTTCTCTGACCATTTTCAAACGTCCTGAGCCAAGACAAAAGGAAAACACACATGACAAATCCACCTGAAATTCTTGTGCTGGGTGTAGGCAATACCCTGTATACTGATGAAGGTCTTGGCGTTCGCGCTGTTGAGCAACTAATCGATTCCTATAATTTTTCAGATAACGTTACCTTATTTGACGGTGGAACATTAGGCATGAAGCTGATGGATCACATTGTTAAATATGATAAGTTAATTGTTGTTGATGCCGTGCTGTGCGGTGATGAAGCAGGTTCAATTTATCGTCTGGTTGGTGAAGATTTAAGAAAAAGTCTTGGCTTCAACAACTCGATGCACCAAACCGATTTAGTCGACACACTCATTTTTTGTGAATTAATAGGCAACAGACCTGATACCGTGGTTATCGGGATGGAACCTAACGACTATGAAACAATGAATATAAATCTCTCATCAGAAGTAGCTTGCAAACTCGATTCAATGTGTGACATTGTACTTCAGGAAATTACTGAATCCGGCGGCGAATTTTTTACAAAATAGCCTGCCGGAATATATATTTTGACGAATCATCAGCATTACGCTGTTCCTAGGAGTGCTTATGTGTCTTGCAATTCCTGCTGAAGTTGTAGAAATTCAGTCTGATACCATGGCAAAATGTCGTGTGGGGCAAAGTGAAACGTACATTGATGCCTCAACTATGCTTTTAGAAAGTCCTGCCGAAATTGGCGACTTTGTGATTGTTCACGCCGGGTTCGCGCTGCGTAAACTCGATTTTGATGAAGCACAGGAGACACTGCGCCTACTCAGGCAGATGGCAGGAATTAATGAAGATACACCGGGTGCTTTTTAATCTGTACGTTGTATAGCTTTCAAAAGTCTCCTGTAGAATTACTGCAGGAGACTTTTTTCTTTTGACAAAAAAGTGATTTTTCTTCATCACAGCTGTGATCTTGACTTTAGCAAGCATTTAAATCAATTTAACTGACTTATTTCAGTAATGTTACTTCCGGAGGAAGAGATTCCCATGAGCGACTACAAAAAGACGCTGCATCTCCCAAAAACTAAATTTCCTATGAAGGCTAACCTTTCCCAAAAAGAGCCAGAAATGCTCAAAGAATGGGAAAGCAAAAAAGCCTACGATGCAATGCTCGCTGCAAGCGGCGAGAACGGTGAGTACGTCCTGCACGACGGCCCTCCATATGCTAACGGTCACCTCCACCTTGGTCATGCACTGAACAAGGTTCTTAAAGATATAATTATTAAGTCTCAGAACATGCAGGGCAAAAAAGCTCAGTACGTTCCGGGCTGGGACTGCCACGGTCTCCCAATTGAGCTTAAAGTAGAACAGCAGCTTGGTGATAAGAAAAAAACTATTCCTGAGCACGTGTTCCGTAAAGTATGTCGCGAATACGCAGAAAAATTTGTAGGCATTCAGCGTAAAGAATTTAAACGCCTTGGTGTGCTTGGTGAGTGGGAAAACCCGTACCTTACCATGCATCCTTCTTACGAAGCAGCAACTGCACGCGAACTGGGTCGTTTCATGGAAAACGGTTCTGTAGCACGCAGCAAAAAGCCAATTTACTGGTGTGCTTCTTGTAAGACAGCTCTCGCTGAAGCAGAAGTTGAATACGACGATCACGTATCCCCTTCTATTTATGTTCGCTTCCCTATGAACGACGCACGCGTTAAAGAAGCGTTCCCTCAGGCTGACCCTGCAAAAACCTATGCAATTATCTGGACAACCACTCCATGGACAATTCCAGATAACATGGCAATTGCGGTTCACCCAGAGCTTGAATACAGCCTTGTTGCTGTTAATGGTGACTTTTACCTTCTCGCTTCTGCACTTGTAGAAGACAACGCAGAAACTTTTGGCTGGGAAGATTACTCTGTAGTCGGCACCACCACTGGTGACAAACTTGAAGGCATTGTTGCAAAGCACCCTATTTATGATCGTGAATCTCCAATTTGCCTTGGCGATCACGTTACTACAGAATCCGGTACTGGTTGTGTTCACACCGCACCGGGACATGGTCGCGAAGACTTTGAAGTAGGTCAGAAATACGGGCTTGAAATCTACTCTCCAATGGACGACGAAGCTCGTTTCCTTGATTCCGTAGAGTTCTTTGCTGGTCTTACCATTACCGAAGCAAACCCTAAGGTAATTGAAAAACTTGAAGAAGTTGGTAATCTTTTAGCACAAGCGAAAGTAAAACACTCTTACCCGCACTGCTGGAGATGTAAAAAGCCTGTTATCTTCCGTGCGACCACACAGTGGTTCATCACAATGGAAGCTAACGATCTTCGCAAGCGCTCTCTTGATGCTATCCGTAACGATGTTAAATGGATTCCATTATGGGGTGAAGAACGCATCTACAACATGGTAGAAAACCGCCCTGACTGGTGTATCTCCCGTCAGCGCATGTGGGGCGTTCCTATTATCGCGTTGCTTTGTAAAAGCTGTGATGAAGCTTGGTACGACACCGACTGGGTTAAAGGCATTGTAGATAAATTTGCTGAACACAAAACAGGTTGTGACTACTGGTTTGAAGCAGATATTGCTGATCTCGTACCAGAAGATCTTGCTTGTCCTAAGTGTGGCGGTCACCACTGGAAGCGCAGCAGAGACATTCTCGACGTATGGTTCGATTCCGGCACAAGCTTTGCCGCTGTAGTTGAGCAACGCCCTGAACTCAGCTTTCCTGCTGACATGTACCTTGAAGGTTCTGACCAGCACCGTGGTTGGTTCCACAGCTCCTTGCTGGCTTCCATGGGTACTCGTGGATGTCCTCCATACAAAGAAGTTCTTACTCACGGCTACGTTGTAGACGGTGAAGGTAAGAAGATGTCCAAGTCTTTGGGCAACGGCATTGAGCCAGAAGAAGTTATCAAAAAATACGGCGCAGAAATCCTGCGCATGTGGGCTTCTTCTGTTGAATACCGTGAAGATGTTCGTATTTCTGAAGAAATTCTGAGCCGCCTTGTTGACGCATACCGTCGTATCCGTAACACAAGCCGCTACTTGCTCGGCAACATCAGCGATCTTCCTGCTGACGAGCTTGTACCATTTGAAGAAATGGAAGCTCTCGACCGTTATGCTGTTGACCTTGTATGCCGCGCTCATGAAAAAATTCAGACTGCATACTCTGAATACGAATTCCACAAGGTATACCATACGCTGCATAACCTGTGCACAACCGATCTTTCTTCATTCTACTTGGATATCCTGAAAGATCGCCTATACTCTTCCGCTGCAAACAGTAAAGAGCGCCGTTCTGCACAGACTGCCATGCTGCACATTATCACCTTGCTGGTTCGCAACATGGCTCCAGTTCTCAGCTTTACTGCTGAAGAAGTGTTTAAATACATCCCTGAAGGTCTCAAACCAAACGTTGATACTGTATTTGCACTTTCTTCTAAAGAGTTACAGCTGTTCTCCATCACTGATGAAGAGCGTGCTAACTGGGAAACATTGCTTCATGTTCGTTCTGAAATGACAAAAGCGATTGAGCCGGTTCGTAAAGAAGGTATTGTTGGTCATCCGTTGGATACCCATATTACCCTGTACATGACTGCACCTATCGCTGAAAAGCTTGAAGCACTGAAAACAGACCTGCGTGCAAACTTCATTGTTTCTCAGCTTTCAACAGCTAAATTTGAAGATGCTCCTGCCGATGCTTTTGCATCTGAAGTTGTGGAAGGTCTCAAAATTTCAGTTGCAAAAGCTGAAGGTGAAAAATGCGAACGCTGCTGGATTTACAGCAACGAGCTTGGTTCAGATAGCGAACACCCAACAATCTGCCCACGCTGTACCAGCGTATTGCAGACTGCAAACTAATACATAATGTTGTCTCGGGCGGCTGGAGAGCATCCTGCTGATATGATGTTCTCCAGACCTCCCTTTACTACGATCCAGTGACCTTGATGTTACGCTGCAAGTGTCTTTAGTTGCAGCATTGGCACAGAAGCTGTGCATATTTTCTGTTTGCATCGTTCACCTTTGCTAGCAGCTGCTTGTACTGTATTGTTCATAACATTTTCAAAAAAGATCACTCTGCTCGCCTAAGACAGCAAGCCGTAATTACTAGAAAACCTGCCGGACTTGCTACGGCAGGTTCTTTTTATATATGCTTCCGCACATGGAGGTTCCATGCACACTCGATATCTGATCGTCTACGGAATTGGTATTTTTTCTATCATAGCAGATCAGTTCACTAAATGGCTTACCGTTCAGAATATTCCACTTTGGAGCGGCTTCCCTGTTATTCCTGATTTCTTTAACTTAGTGCATGTGCTCAACCGCGGTGCAGCATTTGGATTTTTGAACAGCACTGAAACAGGCTGGCAAATATGGCTGTTCAGCGGTGCTGCCGTTGCAGCTTGTATCGCTGTGCACCTCATGACCCGTTCTGCCAAGCCGAATAACATTCTTTTTATTGCCCTTGGATTGATTCTTGGCGGTGCTGTTGGCAACCTTATTGATCGCATCAGAATAGGTGCGGTAATAGATTTTCTCGATTTTTATTATAAAAGTTACCATTGGCCAGCGTTTAACGTTGCAGACATATGCATATGCATAGGCGCAGGGCTAATGCTGTTTACCATTAAAGACATCTCGTAATGAGGGGGACTTTATGACTGACTTGCTGCCAATACTTAATGTCTTTTCTTTGACGGAAATGCATCCAGCGATGTTAGCCCTTGCTCTCGCACTTCCCATTCTGCCTAATTTATGGTCTATTTGGCATTCATATAAACATGAATTTTCTACACCAATGGAAAAATACGGCTGGATGCTCGCTGGTGTAATGCTGCCAGTCATAGGCGGAATTATCTATTTACTGTTCGGCTTCCGTCGCACTACCGGTCTCGCCTCATGGGCTAAACCACCTCAACATAAAGGATAATCCATGCGAATTGCTATTCGTGTAACAGTTCTATGTATTAGTACCGTTTTTCTTTTCGCCTGCGTTAAGCAGGAACAAGTAAACCTGCTTGAGCGAAAAATTTCTCAGCAGGATCAACAGATTCTTGAACTAAACAACTCTGTTGGATCTACTTCTCAGGCACTTGAAAATGTGCGCCCAGAGCAAGCTGATATCTTGTCCGAACTTAAAGGAATGAAAGTTGCTGTTGCAACACTCGAAGGACAAGTTGAAGATGTCCAGAACGAAACAGGTGACGTTGCTACGCTCCAGGCAAATGTTTCCGACATTACAAAACGCATTGCACAAATTGAAAGTGCATTACGTATGATGTCGTCCCAGCTGGGCATTGAAAATTCGCTGCCTGCTCCTACTGCGGCTGCCTCAACACCACAAGCAGTTTCTAATCAGCAGCAGGCATCTTCTGGTGCAATGCTTCCAAACCAGAACGGACAAGTTGTTTCAGGTGCTGCGCAAGCTGCAACCACACCTACAGCTCAGACTCCAGCACCGACACCTACTCCGGCTCCACAAAAATTAGCACCTGAAGATCTTGCGGATGCTTTATACAAAAGTGCATTGCAAGCATTTAATGAGCGCCGATACGAAGACGCACAGCGTATGTGGAGTGAGTATGAAAAAACCTACCCGAAATCAAAATTAGCGGCTAACGCCAAGTTCTGGCAAGGTGAAGCATATTTCCAAATGAAAAACTACCCTCGTGCGACATTAGCGTATGAGGAAGTTATTAAAAAGTATTCAAAAAGTAATAAGTACCCGCAGGCTTTGTTAAAACAAGGTCTCAGTTTCCTTAAACAAGGCAAAACGAATGCCGGTAAGTTCCGCCTTACTCAGTTGGTTCAAAATTTCCCTAAATCAGTGGAAGCCAAACGAGCAAAACAGGAGCTTGCTAAAAAGTAAGTGCAATTGGTTAACATCATGACAAAAGAGTACCGTAAAAATGTCCATCTGACTTTTCCTCCGACCATTTCCGGTTCACCTGTTATCTGTGACCTTACTCGAATGTTCGATCTTTCTTTCAACATTCTAAAAGCACAGATTACCCCTCGCAAAGAAGGGCATATGACAGTTGAAATCATAGGGTCGAAAGAAAATTACCAGAAAGGAATCGAGTATCTGGAAAAAAACCGCATTGTTGTAACACCTGTGACGCAGCGAATCTCACGCGATGAAGAATCCTGTATGCACTGTGGTATGTGTACGGCAATCTGTCCTAATGGTTCTCTTTTTGTTGATCGTGAAAAACGTCTTGTAGAGTTTGATATTGACCGCTGCACTGCTTGCGGTATGTGCGTACGGGTTTGCCCTGTTAACGCAATGCATGTTGATTCTGAAAATGGAATGATCTAACACCGGAGCTAGCTATGGAAAAACAGGAATTTGCATCCATCTCATTGTATCTCAAAGGGCGCATGCGCCTTCTCACTGACAAAGATGAACCGCCCCGTTTTTCCGGCTTTGGTCTCTCGGATTCTGCTTCTGATGTTGAGGAACTGACAAATTCGCATACACCGGAAGCCATGATTTCGTTCTTGCTGAATATGAACGCTAAGCTTGACGCTATTCTTTCTCACTTAAAACATGACCAGCTTGAGGTTGACTTTCCTGATCCAATAGAAATTCTCGAATTAAGTGGATCGGCACTTACCATCAAGAATACCAGAAAGCTCACAACGGGAACACATGTTGAATTGCTCGTCTTTTTAAGCGACTTCCCGCTAAGTGTTGCCGGGGCATGCGGTCAGGTGGCTAATGTTGATGAAGAAACAGCGACTATCGAATTTAGCCGAATCAGCGCCGAGGACAGAGAAAAGATTGTTCACCACGTTTTTGTAGAAGAACGCAGACAGATACGGACACAACGGCTTGCTTAGCCACTGTATCGACAAAACCATACCGTTATTCCTACCATCCTAGCAGTAAAGCTCTCCTGTTGTATGCAGCAGGAGAGCTTTTTCGTCTTACCTGTAAACTATTGCATCACTAATTCATTACATTTATTCACAATTACACGATGCTACAGAAAAACCCCGCATAACCCGTTGCTTTTCACGTAATAATTATTCATAGTTACAACGTTTTCACAGATAAGTTATTGGTTCACACTCTTTTTCTCACCTCAACGACGCCTTAGGGGGACTTGTTACATGACATGCGAAGACACTCATGTAATGGATGAAATCCTAGATCGAGTTTCTGACCAACTCGCTAGCAGCATTACCAACACCATTACCGCCAGTGTGGAAAATACCCTAAGTGAACACCTTACACAGGCATTGCTTGAAGGTGAATTCTACAAAAAACTCAGTATTGAAATGCACGAAGGTCTTCAGTCCATTTATTCTGAGATTACTGCCGGTGATACTACTGCTCCTGATGCATCTGAAGAAAAAAAAGCAACACAACTTTTCGGTGAAGCATCAGAACAGCTTGATGCTGTATACTCAACACTCGAAAGTGCAACTGACGACATCATGACAATCGTCGAACAGCAAATCCAAATGCGCGAGCTTGCGCTTGCCCACCTTCAAAATGCGCGCCGTGCACAGCCAGACAATAAAGACTTAGCCGCACTGGCCTCCCTTGAAGATAAACTCAGCCAGAATATGAACGGGATTATGACAGCACTAAGCTTTCAAGACCTTGCTGGACAACGTATTCTCCGCATTGTTGGCGCGCTGCAAAACCTTAAATCCACAGTATCTCACTTATACTCCACCAGTGACTTTATTGCAGTGAAGAAAGCTGAGAAGAAATCTCAAGCAAAGCAGGCTGATGTTACTAAACCAGTAACTAATTCCGAATTAAAAGGTCCAAGTGACACTGCAAGTCAGTCTGATGTCGACAACCTGCTTGCGTCTCTCGGGCTTTAGAACTTACAGGATTAAGATTACTTTTCGTCATAGTTGCTGTATATTGCACCACAGTTACTACAAATTTCATAAATGTTGGTCGCAAAATTCTAAAAAATATTCTGAGAAGGAAACGAATCGTAACTTTTTTATGATTTGCAATTGACAGAGAGTTACCAAGGTGTTAGCTACTCCTCCTCAGCACAAAGAGGGCCTATAGCTCAGTTGGCAGAGCCTCCGGCTCATAACCGGCAGGTCGCAGGTTCAAATCCTGCTAGGCCCACCAGAGAATATAAGGATTTGCGGAAAATTCCGTAAATCCTTTTTTCGTTTCTGCTACCCTATTGCACCCAACCACCTGCCACAATGCGCAAGTACATTTGCTACCTCTTAATAACTGACCGACTTAATGCCATACCATACGGAAGTCACCAAACATTGCACTCCGTACTACATAACAATAGTTCTTTAGTATTAGCACGGTACAACCGATATACATGTTCATGCTGCAACCAAAAGGCAAAAGGGTATCGCTTGATTATTACGTTATGAATCAGCTCAAACCCGCAGCCACCTTGACTTAGAGCACTTACTAACGTAGTACTCTCATTAAATATCGACACGCAATTAATAGACTTCGTAATTTAAGGGGCATAATTAATGAAGCTTTCTGCGCGTACTCGCTATGCTGTCCGAATTCTTGTAAAATTGGGACGGCATGGTACTGACTCTCCTTTGAAAACCACTTCCTTATCAGAATCTTCCGGAGTATCTGTACAATTTATAGAGCAAATTTTACGTCCCCTGAAAAAAGCGGGACTGATTACAAGCATGCGCGGCGCAGCTGGCGGTCACATGCTTGCCCAAAAGCCCGACTCGATTTCAGTTGGGGACGTAATCCGGATAATGGAAGGAAATGTTGGTCTTACAGCTTGTTGTGATAAAAAACTTGCTGATGACTGTCCACGCAAAGAGTTCTGCACAACTCGTAGTGTATGGATAAAAGCATCACAGGTTTTAGAAAATGAGCTTAACTCAATATCTCTTCAAGATATTATTGATGGCAACGTCCATCCAATCGAATAATTTTTGATACTTCTTTCTACATATATTTTACTCAAACAAAATACGTAGATAGCCATCAAATAACAATGCCTCACTATTTTTATATAGTGAGGCATTGTTATTTGGCTCTGGCCATTCAAAAAATCAAAATACCGCTAACCCCCTCTCACAACACACTAAAAACACGCCAACCCCAACTATTTATATACATAACCACCTATAATCTACGCAGATATTTTTAAAAAATCCTTGTTGACACCGTTTTCTGATTCGGCTATTTCCGACCTATCTAATCCGGATTAAATTAATCTGGATTACTGGAGTAGGAATTAACAAATTGAACGACACACCAACCGAGGAGCTTGTCATGCGTATCTCTACAACTGCACACAATGCATCACTATTGCTTGCTCATCTTGCTCTTCAGGATGGCAACAAACCAGTACCGGCAGCAACGCTGTCTGACAAAACAGGTATTTCCGTAAAGTTCATTGAAAAAATTATTCGTTCGCTCAAATCTGCCGGAATGGTACGAAGCGTTCGCGGAGTCGCAGGAGGACACATCCTTTGCAGACGTCCGGAAGACGTAACACTCGCACAGGTATTACGAGTAATTGAAGGTGGAGTAATTGCCCCTACTCCACAAGCCGATGATGACTTTATGCAAGCACCGGTTGTCGGGTCCTGGGACAGTGTCGCTCAGGCACTAGAAGAAACTCTTGAAAAGATCACCCTTGCAGATCTTATGCAAAAAGAGGCTTCAATCTACAGCCAATAGATTTGTTCGGTACACACAGGGACACGAGATATGCACACTCTCCCCTTTGTTACCTGCTCATATAAATATACTCAGGAAAAGCCGCGTGTTGCCGCATGGACAGCTTCTTCCTGAGTATATGTTGCTTTTTTAATCGTCGTAAAATGACGTAACCGCTTACCGCAAGGCTAGTTACCTAGCACGTAGGCACTACTTCACTGATATGTAAGAGGAGATCAGGCATGAAGAAACTACTTATTCTCGGTTCAGGTTGTGGCGGCACAATGATTGCCGCAAAAATGCGCAAGCTGCTTGCCGAGAAAGAATGGGATATCACAATCATCGATCGTGATCCGATGCACCACTACCAGCCGGGCTGGTTGTTTGTGCCTTTCGGTATCTACACTCCGGGTGATTGTGTGAAGCCGAAGGCTGAATTTATCCCAAAAGGTGTTAACTTCGTACTGGATACCATTACCAATATTGATCCTAAGAACAAAGTTGTTTCCACAAAAGAAGGCAAGTACGATTACGACTGGATTGTAATCGGCACTGGCTGTCGTGTTGTGCCGGAAGAAGTAGAAGGCATGATGGACGACTGGCGTGGCGACATCCACGATTTCTATACACCTGATGGTGCTGCGGCTCTCATGCCTAAAATGCATGAATTTACTAAGGGTAAACTTATCCTTAACATTGCCGAAACACCGTACAAGTGTCCTGTAGCTCCACTCGAATTTCTCTACATGGCAGACGATTTCTTTAAAAAGCGCGGCGTACGCCAAAACATCGAAATCGAACTCGTCACCCCTCTCACAGGCGCATTCACCAAATCTGTTGCAAACAAAATCCTTGGTGGGCTCTGTAAAGAAAAAGGCATTAACATTGTGCCAAACTTTGTGCTCGATAGCGTAGACACAAAGAATAAAGCTCTTGTTGATGTGATGGGTGAAGAAATTAACTACGATCTGCTCGTATCAATTCCACCTAACTTTGGTCAGCAAGTACTCGAAGATTCCGGCATTGGTGATGCAATGTGCTTTGTCCCTACGGACAACCACACTCTCAAAGCTGAAGAGCATGAGAACATGTACGTTATTGGCGACGCTACAAACGTACCTACATCCAAAGCTGGTTCCGTTGCTCACTTCGAGTGTGACATCATCTGCGAAAACCTCTTTGCAGAAATCAACGGTGATGCTCCGCATCATAAGTTTGACGGACACTCCAACTGCTTTATTGTTACCAGCCTTGAAAAAGCTTCTCTTATCGACTTTAACTACGATACTGAGCCGCTTCCGGGTAAATTCCCGCTTCCAGGCATTGGTCCTTTCGACCTTCTCGGTGACACACGCATGAACTACTACGGCAAGCAGATGTTCCGCTGGGTTTACTACAACCTCATGCTGAAAGGTCATGAGCTTCCGTTTGAGCCAAACATGTACATGGCTGGCAAAATCGACGTTCGTAAAAACAAATAGCGGAGCCTGACAATGACCAACGAAGAACTCATTTTAGCCCGCCTTGAAGCCATGGAAGAAAAAATCAGCATGATGCATAGTCGCGCTGAAACCATGGCTGAACTCGGAGCTACCCTTACTCCGATAATGCGGGACTCTCTTCACAACGTAATGCTTGGAGAGCTTGACACTCTACAACATCGCTGTGAACTTGATGACTTGTCCGCTTTGTTGAAACGCTTTGTTATGAGCGTACGCAACATTACATGGGCACTCGAACGCCTTGATGACCTTGTCGACATCTGGGCACTTACAGAACCTATGATTAAGCCGACGTTCCTTGCTGCTATCGACAAATTCCAAGAACTCGATGAAAAAGGTGTGTTCAAATCAATTAGCGCACTTGGCGAATCAATGGGCAAAATTACCGATAAATACTCTCCAGAAGAAATCGGACGTATGGGTGATGGCTTGGTAGTCCTTGCTGGTCTTCTTGAGAAGATGGGCGATGCAGACCTTGACAACGCACAGCCTGTAAGTCCTCTTGGAATGGTTGGCAAACTCCATTCTCAAGAATCCAAGCAAGCGCTTGGTCTTATCATGGAACTTCTTGCTGCTCTTGGAAAAGAGAAAGCATAAAAATATACAAAATCCTAATGCGAAAGCCCTCTACATGGTGTAGAGGGCTTTTTATTTATAATAAAAACAAGCCATTAAGCACACTCCGCACTGTTATATTTTCCCTGTTTTTAAATTCCTACAAAAATAGTAGGAAAAAGGTTGAACCAACGTCTCTGATATTGTACCATTTCTTCCAACAGTATGCTTATAATGAATCAAGCAAACTGGCAGCTACCTTTTCTGAATGTGTTTGAAAACATCAAGCAACAGCTGCTCGGTGTTATATATTTTTTACCTGCAAATCATACTTTATTAGTATGATTTATATAGTCACTGTATACACAGCAGGCAGCAAACACTGCCTCATTTTGTACAACGGTCTTTTTTATCAGATTAAGCAAATCTGTCATGGGTACGCTCAAACAGGAGGAGAGGAAAATGGTACAACTTAACACTACAACCAGCCCGAAAGACTGGAATGATCTATGGCAACCTCACAACAAAGAACGCTGGATTAAAAAAGCTGCTGAGCGCGCTAACTGTGCGGGAGATAGATCAAGCACTGAAGCTGTTAACCGCCCTATGGACTGGGACATGTGGCAGCCAAGCAAAAAACGATAACTTTCTTGTTCCTCCTGATGGTTTCATCAGGAGGAACTTTTTTATAGCCCCTCTGTATCTCGAACAAAAAACGAGGGAGTGCTTACTTGAATAGCCAGCAATACAAGACGGTCTTTTTCTCTCGGAAAAACAAAAGGTAAAGGGGCAGCAGTGCTACAGCGAAACATTTTTACTAAGTTCATCGGTAGTGAAAAAAGTAGCAGAACGAGACTCACAAGCTAGAAAACGCCCGCCCCATTCCACTCTTCATTTCATTTTATTCCCTTCCCACCGCCGTCATTATTATCTGCTGTAAGACGCTGTGTGCATACTTTTCTTGACCATCCTTGCATGTTATGTCATAGCACACATCCGCTTTGCGACACGCAGCCAATTGTGTGTGCAATAGCCATTCAAGAATACGTCCATATGAAGATATAAAATTACTGATTGTCTGAGTTCAAAAGACACTGTTAATTTTTCCTATTACTGGATTTATTCTTAATTTTCGTTGATACTAACGCTGTTTTACAGGCGATGCATGATACCGCCTATCAAACTTGCTGAGAGAATATTTATGAAAACAGCTGACGTTATCAAAAAAATTGAAGAAACAGCTTTTCTTTGCGGTGCGGCTTCGTGGGATAATTGCGGTGTACAAATCCCCAGCCAGAAAAAAGAAGTACAAAAACTTGCTGTTGCCCTTGATCCAACAGAAAACACTATTCAACAAGCCATTGCAAAAGGTGCAGACTTTGTACTAACGCATCACCCCTTGTTGATGAAACCGCGATACTTGAACAAGCTGGATACACATTTTTCAATTGTATCAGCGCTCATTACGCACGATACATGCTTATACAGTGCGCATACCTCGCTGGATGCAAACCCAGAAGGTCCAGCTGGCTGGTTAGCAAGAGCGCTCAACTTGCAGCAGTGCAAATTATTGAGCAACACTTGCACCTTTGAACCGAAAGCTGTGGCTTTCTCACTGCCGCAACGCGTTGATACACACGCTATGCTCAATGACTGGGAAAACAACCCGCACGTTCTGCATATCCGTTACGCTGCTCCTTTGGTCAACGTAACATATAATAAAGAACACAGAAGCGCTGTTCTTGCACAGCTTGTAGCAGATTTGGACGAGCTGCCAATTTTTATGCCTTCTACTCCAGACACGGATTCCAAAAGCCTTGGATTTGGAACTATCGGCACTTTGCCAAACCCCGTATCTTTTGGCATATTCGCTGAGCAGCTTGCCTCAGTCGTAGATCGTGATTATTGGGTTAGAAGCGGTCCGGTTCCGGAAACAGTATCAAAGGTTGCATACTGCACAGGATCAGGCAGCGATTTTGCCCCGAAAGCATTTGCGATGGGTGCAGATGTATTTATTACTGGCGATGTCAAATATCACTCTGCTCTGGATACAACCGGATGCATTCTTGATGTTGGACATTTCAGTCTTGAAGAAGAAATGATGCGTCAATTCTCCGTGCAGCTCACGAAAGAACTTGATGGCATAGAAATATTTTTCCTGCCAGCGCAGGACCCTATGCGTTTGATTGGTCCATTCGCATAATAGAAATTTCACAGTTTCGGTGAGTCCGAATCTTACGGTTTTCAGGAGGAAAAAACCTTGAGCCTGTATTTAAAGCAAATCGAACAGCTTGTTGCATTGCAGCTTGTTGATGATGAAATCCTTGGTATCACCAGTGAACTTGATGAAGCTCCAAAAGAAGTTGAAGCTCTTCAAGAACGCTTTGATGCGCTTGAAAACCAGCGCAACCGTTTCCTTGAGAAAATTGACCATCTCAAAGGACAAGAAAAACGCATTAACTCTGAGATTGAAAACGACTCTCTCAAAGTTAAAAAAAGTAAATCCAAGCTCATGCTCGTTGGTAACACCAAAGAGTACCATGCAATGATGCGCGAAATGGACAACTTGGAAAAGCTGAACCGTCTTCGCGAAGAAGAAAAGCTTGCTCTTTCTGAAGAACTAGATCGCCAGCAGATGGCTGTTTCTGACATGGATGAACGCTACAGCATCATCAAAGAGGAATTGGAAGAAAAGAAAGCCAGCCTCAAACGCCGTGTTGACGAAGCTAACGTTGTTCTCGAAAAGCTTGATAAAAAACGTAACGTAGCAGGTAAAGAAGTTCCTACTCCTATCCTTAACCGTTACGAATTCATCCGTTCTCGTCTGGATAACCCAGTTATCGTTTCTGTAAAAGAACAGGTGTGCAACGGTTGCCACATTGCTATTCCACCGCAGAGCTACATTGAGCTTCAGAAAGGTCATCAGATTCTTAGCTGCCCTAACTGCCAGCGTTTGATCTACTGGTCAGAACATTTTGGTAGCGAAGAAGAAGCCACAACAGAAGCTTAAAAAGATATTTTGGAGTTGGACAGGTTATCGTCGCGCACGTTTGTGCGGGGAGGAAAGTCCGGGCTCTAAAGGGCAGAGCGCTGGGTAACGCCCAGGGGGAGTGATCCTCGGAGAGTGCCACAGAAAGCAAACCGCCTAAGCAGTTTACTGCCGGCAAGGTTGAAACGGTGAGGTAAGAGCTCACCAGGTATCATGGTGACATGGTAGGCTAGGTAAACCCCGTTCAGAGCAAGACCAAATAGGAAAACAGTTACGACCGGCCCGGTCGTTGTTTTCGGGTAGGTTGCTTGAGGTTATGAGTAATCATAACCCTAGACGAATGATAACCGCCCTCGCAAGAGGGAGACAAAACCCGGCTTATAGTCCTGGCTCCATATTGTAAAAAAAGGGTGCAATGCACCCTTTTTTTGTATGCTATACTTTTCTATCACTACCACTGCACACTATGTAAGGAAATTCCTATGCATTGCTGGTCCATAATTCTTGCAGCCGGTTCCGGCACACGCCTTTCTGCCGCTACAAATGGCGTAAAAAAACAATTTTTAGAATGGAAAGGTGCTCCCCTTTTCTGGCATTCTGCAATTACATTTTCGCATACTGCCCGCGTTCGTGGATTGATCTTTGTCTTTCCCGAAGAAGACCTTGAAGAGGCAAAAGCGACGCTTACAAAGCTAGACTTTGGTCGCAGACTCGGACTGCCTTGGCTAGTAGTTGCTGGCGGAGCACGCAGACAAGATTCTGTCTACAATGGACTTCAAGCTCTTCCAACAAATTGCAGTCATGTGCTTATTCATGATGCAGCACGTCCTTTCTTTTCTGCCTCACTTAATAACACCCTTCTTGATGCTCTATCAGATGGGGCAGATGCAGTGATTCCTGCACTTCCGGTAACTGACACAATTAAAGTTGTTTCAGAAAATACCGTCAGTCACACTCTTGATCGCTCCACGCTGAAGGCTTGCCAAACTCCGCAAGGCTTCGACAAAAAGAAATTACTTGAGGGGCACAATACAAGCCTAGCTGAAGGGTGGGAAGTAACGGACGACGCATCCATTGCAGAACAAGCCGGAATCAGTGTGACTACAGTTCAAGGCGAAGCTGCAAATATCAAAATCACAAATCCGGAAGACCTTGCTATGATCGAACAAAAACAACCAGCAATGCCAGTACCAGTTACAGGATGGGGATACGATGTGCACCGCTACGGGACAGGTCGCCCTATGAAACTGGGCGGAATCCCTATTCAAGGCGCTCCTGAGGTGGTTGCGCATTCCGACGGTGATGTTCTTCTCCATGCATTATGTGATGCTATATTGGGATGCATGGGCGATGGCGATATCGGCGAACATTTTCCAGACTCATCAGAGCAGTTCGACAACATTTCAAGCGGCGTGCTCCTCAATGAGGTCTATGACAAGTTTCTTCAAAAAGGCTACCGCCTCACTAACGTAGACCTCACAATTATTGCTCAGGTTCCGCGTCTTGTACCGTGGAAACCGCAAATCAAAAAGAATATTTGCCGGATGCTCAAACTAACTGACGAGCAAGTTAATGTTAAAGCCACAACAGAAGAAAAGCTTGGCTTTACCGGTGAAAAGAAAGGCATCAAAGCAGTAGCAGCAGTTATGGCGTTACGCGGATAAGCTGCAAGCGCCTTTACAAGATAGTTCAAAAAAAGCTGCTCTTTGTGAAAAAGAGCAGCTTTTCTTATTCCGATGCAAAAAGAACATCCAGCAGCTTTCGCATTCGATGTTCATATGTATGCTTAGATAACACAAGTTTCTGTGCATTCCGCACATACTCCAAACGAGTATCCCGATCATCAACAAACTCTGTTATCTGCTCTGACAACTCTTCCGCTGATTCAAAAATCACCAGTTCGTCATACGAAAACATGCCTTCCATTAATGTTCGCTTATCAACAAGCTGAAATCCACCACAGGATGCAATAGCAAATATTTCCATATTAACCGTATCACCGCCACCAATATTTTTGGAATGAAGGTTTACGATAATAGCTGCATCCCGATATAATGCTTTGCGTTCAGACCGAGTCAGCGAGGACAGTTTACCCTGATAATATGGCACGAACTGTTCATACTTATCCCAACCGTCGCCCCACAAAACAATACCGCGCTCAATGTGGCGCACCAAGGCATTTGCCAATTCATCACTGGCGTCTCCAAGCACAACAATCATATCTTCCGCAGCCGTGTGCGTACTAACGGGAGTCTTGCAATCACTTTTTGCCGCAAACGGCAAATAAGCCGGTGTGTGCCCTAAAACTGAAAGCTCGCTGATAAAAGGCTCATGCTCAATTGTCGCAACAACGTCATACCCTTCTATAACTTTCCGCCAGAATGGAAATCTTCCGCTTTCGGTAGTCATCCAACAAACAGTACGAACAGACTGCCCCTGCAACTCTTTTCGAGTGCTGGCAGTTATAGGCGAATCAGGAAATCCCAGCACTATGTCCACTTGTTTTGCTTCCGCAACTGCCGCAACAGCGCTGGAGATAAGCTCTATGCCTTGTGCGTTTAGCTTTTCCTGATAGTTGAGCCTGACAGGAAGCTTCTGTAATGCGGAACACATTGGTAGCCAAGGCTCTGTATCAAAAATAGAAACACTATGCCCTAACGCTTCGAGAGCCTCAGCACAGCCTGATGCAACACAGTAATCTGCTTTATCAAGAGGAGGGACAACAAGTATCCGTTGTGGAGCATTAGGCATCATCACCTCCAAATTTTGAACAGTGCGGTAGCAGCCAGTCCTGTTCAACATAAAAATTAGCACAGCCAGCGGCAACCGTTTTACTGAGTTTTGCTATACCTACGAATTCAGACGCCACCCCTCGTAATGCAAGGCGCTCAACAGCATGTTCTTCAGCCCCGAAAACAGGCATATATGTTACACCAACTTCATCAAGCATTGAAACATAGCCCGTTACACCCTGAGGATAATTTTGATCAATTTTTCCTGCAAGAAAACGCTGTAACTGTTCTTCACCAAAAACATGCATACAAGGATAATTTTCTGCGCAACTACTGCTAGCACTACATGGAGCACAAGAGGTATCCGCCTGCCAAACTCTATGTCCTAAGCCATATGGTCCATTTTCCATGCACCATGCTGAAGAATGGAAAAACGCATTCACAGGTGTTCCAACATGAGCCGCTGCGTGCATTAAACTGCAATCAGCCGTAACAAGCATATCCAGCGTACTGATGCTATCCATATCTTCTTCAAAAGAAGATTCAAAACATCGATCAACCGCATTTGCCGCTACCTTTTCTTTCAATAATGGCAACAAAGCTTTTACAAGCTCCTCATCTCCTGCTTCACCAAACAAAATAACTTTTGCTTCACGGCTCGCAGTGCATACAGCGTTCACACACCCAGCAAGCACCTCGACAGGAAGCGTCTGACCTGTGGCATCACGCAACACAACGCCAATGCCACCACCCTTTCGCATTGCAATTGGGTTTACCATATGTGACGGGACTGGCGCTTCGCACAGATGCGCCCATTTATCCATGACATTCAAAAAACGTTGCCTTCCCTGCACACGAGATAGACATCTGAGCCACGTATCACAGTATCCACGCTCGTCATGCTGCCAGTACCCTTTCATTATTTTGGGAGAAAACAGCGAAGATAGCAGCATGTTCTGCTGTGTTTCATGCAAGTTATAGACTGCTGTGAACTCTTCTTGCTGCAACGCCACTGAAACAGGGTTTCGTTGCAATTCTTCCAAACTTTGTACTTCACCAGAAACAATATGGAGCACGACTTCCGGATACAAAATAGCAGCTTGCTCTTGCAAAGACTCAGGTACAACAAGGTGCACTTGCCCCTGTTCCTTGCCCAACGATAAAATCAGCCGCTTTGTTTGAAATAGATCGGTAAGCGAGCCTAGCTGAATAACACAATATTTCTTCATAATAGTATAGCAAGGTAAAAAGGTATCTAACAGCGCGTGTCAGCATCTTACTTCAACAAAAAAGAATGTGCTTCAGGAAATAAACCGCAAAGCCGCTGTTTTTCGCAGCACGCATTCTTTATTTAAGAGATCAACTTCTCAAGGCAGCATTTTACAAGAGGCAACACACAAGATATAAGACATGTATGCGCTATTATCCTCTTCTTTTAGACCTTCATGGCACGCACTGCCTTATTGTAGGGTTCGGCAAAGTCGGTCAGCGAAAGCTTGCCACTCTTCTTAAAGCAAATCCAGCACAAGTCACCGTTCTGGATACCTTTTCGATAGAAGAGGTCGAAGACGCCGACATGCTGCAATTACTGAACAACCCATTTGTTACCTACTCCCAGCGTAGTTTTGAAGCAAGTGATGTAGCGGGAAAAACGCTTGTTTTCGCTTCAACGGGCAGTCGAACGGTTAACAAACAAGTTTCAGATGCCTGTGCTGCACACAACATTCTGTGTAACGTAATCGACGATCCTTCAAGCGGCACATTCACCGTTCCCGCGCATATTGAAAAAGGTGACTTGCTCATTACGCTTTCTACAGGAGGTGCAAGCCCTGCCCTTTCGCGTAAAATCAAAAAAGAGCTAGAAAAACAGGTGGGTGACAAATACGCCCCTGTTGTCACGCTTATGGGGCGGATTCGTCCATTGATACTTGAACTGGCAAATGATACTGAACAGAACACGACGGTGTTCCGCAATCTGGTTTCATCCGATATTGCAACAGCCATTCAGAAAAAGGATCAGATTGCAGCTGAATCGATTTTACGGTCTATACTTCCAGAGACACTGCATTCTAACATAGGAGCGTTACTTCATGAGCTCATTTGAGCTATTCTCTATCTTAATCGTCACGTTGTATTGTTTGGGTGCTCTAACCGTTTTTGCAGGCTCAATTACTAAGAGTGCCAAATTTAAAAAATTTTCCAACGCATTGACTATAACCGGCTTTGGATTTCATACAATCCTGCTGGGATACGCCATGGCGCAAAACGGCTGGGCGTTGCATTCCGGCTACTATATTTCCATGCTTTCATGGAGTTTGCTGCTTATTTACTTTTTCATGTGGTGGCGATTCAAACTTTCTTTTTTATCACTCACTGCATCACCGCTTGCACTTGTTCTCTTTATAGGTTCATTCCACGCCAAAAATGCAATGCATTTACCTAAAGCATGGTCAGGCGCGTTCTTTGGGCTGCACATCGGAACTTTGTTCTTGAGCTTCGGCTTACTTGCAATGGCTTTTGGTGCGGGAATTCTGTTCACCAGACTTGAACGAAAAATCAAGTCAAAAGAACCACTTAATGATTTTGAAAAAGAAATGCCTGCATTATCTACCTTTGACAAAGTTAACCAGCTTGCTGTAGTTGCCGGTTTTCCTTTGTACACTGTAGGCTTGGTAACCGGTTTTATATGGGCTCGTATAGAATGGGGCAGAGTTCTTAGTGGTGACCCGAAAGAAATTGTTTCTTTAGGTGTCTGGTTTGTCTACGCGTGGCTGTTCCATCAGCGACTCGTAATGGGATGGCGTGGTCGCAAGGCTGCACATGCAGCTATCTGGATATTCAGTATCTGCATGTTCTCATTAATTGGCATTAATATATTTACATCAACTCATCATAGCTTTCTTCAGTAATCAATATGGATCGCGATATTTATCTTATTGGTCTTAACCATAAGACCGCCGGTGTTGAAGTCCGCGAAAAATTCGCTCTTACAGACTGTAAACATCTTGAAGAAGGCGTTGTGCCTGTTGATGGATGTATTAAAGAGGCACTCACGCTTTCTACCTGTAACCGAGTTGAATTACTCGTTGTTGCCGAAGGCGAACATGCAATTGACCACGTATTGGAGTGCTGGGCAAAAGCTCGCAATCTTCCTGTAGAAGAGCTTGCTCCGTACGTTTACAAACATAAAGGTCTTGATGCAGTAACCCATCTATTTACCGTTGCTGCAAGCCTTGACTCTCTGGTCATTGGTGAGCCGCAAATTTTAGGTCAGCTGAAAGATGCGTACCATGACTCAGTGGACAAAAACACTACCGGTGTTGTGCTCAACAGGTTGCTGCACAAAGCTTTTTCTGTTGCCAAACGAGTTAGAACAGAAACAGGCGTTGCTTCCAGCGCAGTTTCTATTTCCTATGCCGCAGTCGAACTTGCAAAACGCATTTTTGGCGATATGAGCGAACATAGCGCCATGCTTATTGGTGCTGGCGAAATGGCAGAACTTGCTGCAACCCACTTGCTTAACAATGGCATCAGCAAGGTCTACGTTGCAAACCGTACGTTCGCTCGTGGACAGGCTCTTGCAGAACAATTCAACGGCGAAGCAATTCCATTCGATCAACTTTTCGACCAATTAGAAAAAGTTGATATCATCATTTCGTCTACAGGAGCACATGAAGCTGTCATTCGCGCTAAAGATATCCGTCAGGTATTGAAAAAGCGCAAAAACCGCTCCATGTTCTTTATCGATATTGCCGTACCGCGTGACATTGACCCTGACGTAAATGGTCTGGACAACGTTTACCTGTACGATATCGACGACCTGAAAGAAGTTGTAGAAGAAAACCTTGCACAGCGTCAGGAAGAGGCCAACAAAGCACGGAAAATTGTAGAATGTGAAACTATAACATTCAATAAGTGGCTTAAATCACTACAATTACAACCGACTATTGTTGATCTTATCACCCGCACAGATGACATTATGGAAGAAGAGCTTGCAAAAACGCTCAAGCATATTCCTGATGCAACCCCAGAAATGGAAAAACATCTGCGCGAAATGATTTTTGCTATTTCCAAAAAGGTAAACCACGAGCCAATTTCTTTCCTCAAGCGTCGTCATGAGGAAGAAGAAGCAGGCGAACGTTATATCGACATCACCCGCCGTATGTTCAACCTCGACAGGGATGATGTGACAGAAAAAGCACATCCCCACAGAAGACGCTCGTAAGACTATTATTGAATACTGCCAGCAGAATAGAAGGAACGACTCACATGCGACTTTACCAGCTCGAAGATCTCACAAGCGATAATATTGCAGCTATTACAGCCCGTTTTAACGAAATGGAACTTGCAGGCGCAATGGAAGGCATCTACTGGCTTCCGTGCCCTCATGATCTGCTTTCTGACACTCAGAAAGAACATACAGACGAATGTGGTCCACACTGTATGGCTGTTGAGATTGACGGCGGAACCTTGCGCCTTGAGCTGCTGGTTCGAGCACGCAACAAATTACGTTGCGAATGTGTAGCCTATGCTTCTGCTGAATTGCGAGCACACATGATTCAATACATTGATGACATGCTCACAGAACTCAATATTTACGTGTAGCATCGGCAGGTTACTGCATACGTAATGAACCAACACCTCCCTACCAAACTACAAGAACTCAATCCCAAGGCAGCTCACATCTGTCTTGGGATTGAGAATTTTATCACAAGCAAGCTGAAAACACCTCTAAATAGCACGAATTTGCTTGTTGCTCTTTCCGGAGGAGTTGACTCCAGCGCCCTGCTTGTCATTCTCAAATGCCTTTCGCAAAAAAATAACTGCACCATTCGCGCAGCGCACTTCAACCATCAACTTCGGGATGAAGCGGATGCTGAAGAATCCCATATCCGCAATCTTTGCGCATCGCTCAAAATAGAATTAATCACAGATAACCAAGATGTTGGAGCATATGCAGCGCAACACAAAATGGGTATTGAAGAAGCGGCAAGAGCTTTGCGGTATGCATTTTTAGAGTCCAGCCGCCACGCGCTCAATGCGGACTGGATTGTTACAGGTCACCACGCAAACGACCTTGCGGAAGATATTGTAATGCGTCTTATTCGTGGCGCTGGATGGCCTGCGTTAGGTGGAATGCAAGGTAAGTGTCTAAATCGAAAAATAGTACGCCCTCTTCTCGCAACACCTAAAAGCACCCTTATTTCTTTTGCAAAATCTATTGCGCTCAGCTGGTGCGAAGATACTTCCAACGCAGACGACTCATTCTTTCGCAATAGAGTTCGATCTCAAATTATTCCAGAACTATGTAAAGAAAACCCTGCTTTTCTCAACACAGCCGCCTCTCTTTGGGAGCTTGCGCAAATTGACGCCGAACACTGGACAGAGGTCACTCATCAAGCAACCGAAAATATAGAAAATTCATGCCCCAAGCTGCTTAAAGAAGACTTGCAGACTATGTCTCAAGCAACCAGATTACGTGTTTACAAAACAGTATTGGACAGCATGGGCATCGGTCAGCCCCTTCAGCAAAACCTTATTGCCTTGGATTCCGCATGGAAAGCCAATATTGGTGGTAAAGTGGTGCAGTTCCCCGGTAAGAAACTAGCCACCATACGAAAAGGCTCAATTTATTTTAGCTACCGATGATTATTTATTTTATCTTTCGACGATTGACAGACGTTACAGCCTGCTGTATTTCATTTGTGAAATAAATGACAAGGAGGAATGAGGTGAACATTCTCATTTTTGGACCAAACGGCAGTGGTAAAGGTACTCAGGGCGCTCTCATTAAGAAAAAGTACGATGGCATGGCTCACATCGAGTCCGGTGCTATCTTCCGCGCACACATTGGTGGCGGTACTGAGCTTGGTAAAAAAGCTAAAGAATACATCGACCGCGGTGACCTCGTACCAGACGAAATCACCATTCCTATGGTTCTTGAAACCTTGAAAGTAGAAGGCGCAAAAGGCTGGCTGCTTGACGGTTTCCCACGCAACATGGTTCAGGCTGAAAAATTGTACGAAGCTCTCAAAGCTGAAGACATCAAGCTTGACTACGTTGTTGAAATCCTTCTTCCTCGTGAAGTTGCTAAAAACCGCATCATGGGTCGTCGTCTCTGTGAAAACGACAACAACCACCCTAACAACATCTTCATTGAGCCTATCAAGCCAAACGGAGAAGTTTGTCGCGTATGTGGTGGTGCTCTTTCTGCTCGTGCTGACGATCAGGACGAAGATGCAATCAACAAACGTCACGACATTTACTACAACACCAGCGATGGTACTCTCGCTGCTGCTTACTTCTACAAAGATCTCGCTGCTAAAGGCGAAACTAACTACATTGAGCTTGATGGTGAAGGTTCTATCGAATCCATCAAAGATCTGCTCATTTCTAAACTCGCTTAGTTTTAGCGCCTTAGAATATAAGAACCTCCTGCCTTTGGCGGGAGGTTCTTTTTTTTTAGAAGAATCATACATCAAAACAACCTTATACTGTGTTTTAACCAAAGCAGTTAGCTACAGTTAAAGGCGATATTCTATTCGATAACAGACTAGAAGGTGATTATGATTCGCAATTTATTTCATTTGTTCATAGTATGCAGCATCACTTTGCCATTGCTCGTTGCATCACCATGCTTTGGTAAAAAAAGCGCTAAAAATCCACTCACACCTCCAGACACATTCAGTCCGCAAGCTACCTTACAAAGTTATCTCACACACATCACCACCGCTTTTACGCTGCTGCAAGAAGCATTTGTTCTTGATCTCAATTCAGAAAACTTGTTCACACACACGCCTCAAGTCCTCAAGCTCCAAAAAAAAGCAAATATCCACTTTCAAAAAGCCATAGAATGCCTCGACCTTTCGGAAGTTCCCGATGTTTATAAAAAGGAATTTTCTAAGGAAGTTGTTATCCAGCTTAAAGAAATTCTCGATAGAATAATTCTTCCTGATATCAACATGGTTCCTGCTGGTAACCATTCTGATAATACTAAAAACAAATGCTGGCGCATCCCTGAAACACCTATAGAAATGATGCTGATGACCGAAGGAGTTCGAGCTGGTGAATACCTTTTCAGCGCCGAAACCGTAGGCAAGATCCCTGACCTGTATCAGCAAGCAATGCTACTGCCTTACAAATCACACGATACAGAATATTTCTTTCAGTTCTATATTTCCACTCCGGGGAGCCTCCTGCCACCCAAATGGTTTCATTACATTCCGCGATGGATGTCTGAAAATCTTTACTATGGCGAAACTATTTTCCAATGGCTCATGCTCGTCCTATCCTTTCTTTTTTTATTTCTCTTCACAGCAGCTACGTATAAATTTTGCAAAAAAAGAATAGACCCTGAACACCCAGTTCGCTCAGATCTATATAAGTTAGCACTGCCACTTATGCTGGCAATCCTTGCATTCCTGACAATGCGTTTTTTAGAAAATACCGTTAATCTTTCCGGCGCAACACTCTACTATACAACAGGACTGCTTGATGTCATACGATGGCTTAGCGCAGCTTGTGCAATAGTTGCTGGTGCGAGTCTTGCGGCAAATATATTCATTGCCAGCCCTAATGTTAATCCAGAATCTATTGATGCAAGTCTCATCCGCACTGTTGCCTACCTGAGTGGCATTTTCCTCGCTATCTGTGTTTTGTTTTACGGTGGTTCCAATCTCGGACTTCCACTTATTCCAATAATAACGGGGTTCGGAGTTATCGGGCTGGCAGTATCTCTAGCTGCAAAGCCTACCATCGAAAATATTATTGGGGGGCTCACACTCTTTGCAGACCGCCCCGTTCGTATCGGCGAATATTGTGCGTTTGAAGATCAATGGGGAAAAGTGTTGCATATCGGTTTACGCTCCACACGCGTCAGAGCCGGAGACCGTTCCATCATATCAATACCGAATGCCATTTTTTCGCAAATGCAGCTCGTTAATATCTCCCACAGGGACGTCTACAGATTTAGCGAATACATTCAGCTAAGGCAGGAAACAACAGGAACACAACTCCGCTGGATTCTAGCACGCATCCGAGAAATGCTCGTTGCACATCCTGAAGTGCTTTCAAAATACCTCTATAGAGTAAAATTTGATTCCTATAGCCAATATTCAAAAACAGTACGGGTCTATACATTTATTAATGGAGAATTAGATTGGGAAGATTTTCTTGAGGTACGGCAGGATCTACTCTTTCGCATTGAAGAAATTATCCATGAAGCAGGAAGCGGTTTAGCCTACCCTGCGCAGACAATCTACCTTGCCAAAGACAAAGGAAATATTGCCCCCACCGATAGTGTCCTTATGGACATGGAAAGACCGGAAAAAGAGTACCCGTACCCGCACACGAGTGATGATCGCTATGACGAGCTAGCTGATCGGATGGAATATCCACCAAAGAGTGAAAAAGATTTTATAGGACTGACACTCAAAGATACGAAAGATATTTGCAAGACGGACGATATCGAAGAAGAAAACGACGAAGAGGAACCACCCAAAGCAATGAAACGATAAAAAAGCCTGAGGGTAACACCTCAGGCTTTTTCTATTATTTTTTCCAAAACTCAGGAACGAAGAGAATAAATACTGTATAAATTTCCAATCGCCCAAGTAGCATACAGAGCGTTAACACCCATTTTGCAAACGCTGGGAGGTGGGCAAAGTTTTCAGCAGGCCCTACAGAGCCAAGCCCCGGTCCAATGTTACCGATACATGCCACAACCGCAGCAAATGACGTCAACACATCCAGCCCTGTTGCAGACAGCAGAAATCCTGAAATCACAAACAACGCGAGATAAATAACAAAGAAGCCCAGTACACCGGACATAACGCTTTGCGAAACAGTACGCCCGCCAAGCTTAATATGCTTTACAGCACGAGGATGCACTAGTCTAAATAATTCATGGTAGCCTTGCTTCAACAACAGTTGGATACGCATGCATTTCATGCCACCACCTGTGGAACCTGCACAGCCCCCAAGAAACATGAGAAACAATAGCAGCGCCTGTGCCAGCGGTGCCCACAACTCATAATCTGCCGTTGCAAAACCAGTTGTCGTACAGATTGAAACAACCTGAAACGCTGCGTACTGCAATGAGGCAGACAAAGAATCGTAATTCGATCCATACACAGTGTACGTAATAATTGCGGTGAAAAGCACAATTATTGCGGTGTAGAATCTAAATTCAGAATCTTTCCAAAAGCATTTAAGATCACCGGCAAACGCTCTAAAGTGTAAGGAGAAGTTTGCACCGGCAATAAACATAAAGATGGTAATTACCCAATCAATATATGCACTATTGTAATACCCTGCCGAGGTATTCTTCGTAGAGAAGCCACCCGTCGCCATTGTACCAAAGGTATGACAGATAGCATCAAACAAGTTCATTCCACCGAACATCAGCAAAATGCAAAGCAACAATGAGAAAAACACATATACTTTCCACAGCGCTGCTGCTGTATCTTTAATGCGCGGCTTAAGCTTGTCCGGAACAGGTCCCGGAACTTCTGCTTTGTACAGCTGCATACCACCGACACCAAGAAAAGGCAGAATAGCTAAGGAAAGAACAATGATTCCCATGCCGCCAAGCCAATGCGTCAAGCTGCGCCACATAAGCAAGCTTTTAGCCACAGATTCAATATCCGTCATCACACTGGAACCAGTTGTGGTAAATCCAGAAATGGATTCAAAAACACAATCCGTCCACGAAGGAAAAACGTCACCAAAGTAAAATGGCAACGCCCCTGCAAGACCAGCCGCAAGCCAGCCAATGGCGACAATAGCCATGCCCTCTCTGTGATTCATCATCAGCTTTTGCTTAGGGCGGAACAGCAAAAACAACGCAGCACCAACGCACAATGTAATCGCAGTTGATGTCAGTAGCGGTGCCAATCCTGCGTCCTGATAATATATCGCCCAGCCAATAGGAAAGAGCATTGTGAGACCCACAGCCCCAAGCAACGCTCCAATAATATAAAGACAGTATTTAACTCGCATACGATACCTACACGGATTGCAGCGTTACCAGTAGAGCCTGCTCGACTCGGGCAACGTTTTCCGGCGTAGTCAGAATAATGATGCGGTCATCAGGATGGATGACACTGTCGCCGCTTGGAATAATTGTCTGCGTATCACGCATGATACCGATGACCAATGTTCCTTTCGGAAATGGAAGATCTTTAATTGGCTTTCCGACAATCTCAGAGTTGTTCTCGGCGATAGCTTCAAGTGCTTCAGCACCTTCTCCGCTAATAGAGACGGAAGAAAGCACTTTGCCTTGTCGAACATACTGAAGAATGGAGTTAACAGCAGACAGGCGCGGTGAAACAGAATGGTCAATGCCAACAGCTTTAATCAGTGGCTGATACGCAAGCTTGTTCACGCGAGTTACTGTTTTCTTTACACCAAGGTTTTTCGCAAGCAGCGATGTAAGAATATTGGTTTCTTCGTCAGAAGTAAGTGAAATGACCACATCCATTTCAGCAATATTTTCTTCCTGCAAAAATTCCTGATCGGTACCATCGCCGCAAAGAACGAGTGGAGTATCAAGTTTTTCTGCCAATACGCTGCAACGGCTAGGGTTGGAATCAACAATTTTCGTGTGAATCCCCTTTTTTTCAAAAAGGGAGGCAAGTCGAAATCCAATATTCCCACCACCGATAATGAATGCATTTCGGATAAGCCCAAGGCTGATGCCGCACGCTTTACGCACAGATTCGATGCTTGTATCTTTACAAACGAAGTAAACAATATCGTCTTTACGGAGAATGTCGCTACCACCCGGAATAATAAGAACTCCATCACGCACAATTGCTGCGATAATGACGTCTCTATCCGGAACAACATTGCGGAAATTCATGAGAGGTTGATCCAACAAAGGACCATGCTCTAAGCGAACACCGATCAGTTTAATTTTGCCAGCAGCAAACTCATTATAGTCTACCGCCCCCGGCATAGATAGCAACCGATCAATACTCTTAATGACTTCAACTTCTGGGTTGATAATAGCAGAAATATTGAGAAGATTTTCGGAAAGTTCTTTACTGTATCCGCTATATTCTTCATTACGGATACGCGCGAGTTTTTTTGCATTAGGAGCGATAATATTCGCAAATAGGCATGCAATAATATTAACTTCATCGCTGTCAGTCACTGCAAGGAAAATATCGGAATCCGCAGCACCGGCATCTTTAAGAACTTCTGGACTGGAACCGGAACCCAGAATTGTTTGCACATCCAGAATTTCAGAGATTCTTTTAAGTGCATTTTCATCCTGATCTATCACAACAACCTGCTTATGTTCCTGAGCAAGACGCTGTGAGATGTGATAACCAACTTCGCCAGCTCCGACGATAACAACTTTAAGCTGGTCAACCTTAGGTTCCCGATGGAATAAACGCATATAGAGAGTAACTCCCAAAAACGTGAGACACAAAAAAAGTTAGGGGCATATGCCCCGAAAGTCAAAGACCGTAAACAACACCAATCGAAAAAAAGGTCTCACAACTGATTGAATTATCAACAACGTAACAAAAGATGTATACAACATCACTTGTTCAACTGCATTGAAACAAATGTAACAATTACATCAGTACTTCTTACCGAAAGGTATCTAGGTTCATTAGAAAAATTTACCAGATTCAAGATACAACATCAACTAAGCATGACTACAGAAAAAACACAAAGAAAAAAGCCCGCTGGACAGCGGGCTTTTTTTGAAAAGTCAAGCAGGACAGATTAGGCTTTAATGCCAGCAACAGCCTTGCTCAAACGGGAGATCTTGCGACCAGCGGTTTTCCAGTGGATAACGCCTTTACCGGCTGCTTTATCCAGAATACCGTTAGCTACGCGGAGAGCTTCCTGAGCTTTCGTCAGATCTTCTTCAAGTACTGCTGTGCGAACGTCTTTGATAACGTTACGAACACGAGTTTTCATTGCACGGTTACGTGCAGCACGTTTAAGGGACTGACGATGTCTCTTGATGGCAGATTTATGGTTAGCCAAGGTAATTTCCTCCAAAACTATATGGTAGTAAGATTCAAATTTAAGACCTTACTGGAACACGGGAACTAGCTCATTACGCGCATCACTGCACGCTGTCAACTCAATTCCTATTTTTTATCAAAGTATCCCAGCAAAAAACAATCTACATCTGCAATGCAGAAAAGTCCGCCAAACGACCAAGCTGCTGTACAAGAGCGCTCAACAAGTTCAAGCGGTTTGCGCGTACTTTCTGGTCGTCGCACATAACCATTACATTATCAAAGAATGCGTCAACCGCAGGGCGAAGCTCTGCAAGCAACGCGAATAACGCATCAAAATCTTCTTCTGCCCAAAGCTGGGCAAATTTAGGAGCAACGTCTTCAAGAGCTGCTGCAAAAGATTTCTCTGCGTCATTTTCAAACAATGCAGAATCGTATGCGCCTGTAAGCTCTACACCTGCTTCACTACCCTGCTTGCGGATAATGTTTGCAGCACGCTTAAAGGTCAGCACAGCCTGATCGAAGCCTTCACCTTTGCTGTACGTAGCAAGAGCTTTCAGTCGAGCATCTGCTGCCCACACGTCATCAGAATCTGCATTAAGCACAGCTTCTACCAGAAGAGTTTCATAACCTTTGCTGGTAAAGTAGTTTTTAAGGCGCTGTGCAAAGAACTCGTTAAGCTTAGCAAGAGCTTCCTGCTCATCGAGTTTCCAATCAATATTTTCATAACGATTCTGAGCAGTAGCAAAAAGTTCTGCCGCAGAAATACGTAAATGCTTTTCAATAATAATACGTGCAATACCAAGGCAGCAGCGACGCAAAGCATACGGGTCAGCAGCACCGGTTGGAATCATGCCAAGACCGAAACAGCCTGCAAGCGTATCTGCTTTATCTGCCATGGAAACCAGCGCGCCACACAAGGATGATGGAACAGGGGAGTCAGGACCTGCTGGCAGGTACTGTTCTGCAATTGCATCCGCAACAACAGTGGACTCACCTTTACGTGCAGCATAAATGCCGCCCATAATGCCCTGAAGGCTGTCGAATTCACCAACCATTTCAGATACAAGATCAGCCTTGCAGATGCGACCTGCGCGTTCTGCATCCGCTTTGATCTCTGGCGCAACCTTTGCTGCAAGATCAGCACACAAGCCGGAAATACGGCGAGTTTTATTCCCCATGCTGCCTAGTGGTGCAAGGAAAATAACACTGTCGAGCTTCTCAAGCCATGTGTCTACATCAACTTTGAGGTCTGTATTCCAGAAGAAACGACCATCTTCGAGACGCGCACGCAGTACACGTTCCCACCCTACTTTTACCACTCCCATTTCATTCGGAGTAGTATTCAGTACAGTAAGGAAGTGTGGCAACAAGTTGCCTTCAGCATCTTCTACACCAAAACTTTTCTGGTGACTCTGCATGCTGGTGAGCAGTGCCTGACGTGGCAGTTCGAGGAAAGATGCATCAAAATCACCAAGACAAGCGATTGGATGTTCAACAAGACCTTGAACTTCATCAAGAAGGCTATCTTTCCAAATAATGCGTCCGCCTGCTTTTTCAGCAAGAGCATTACCTTCCTCGATAATTTTTGCACGGCGTTTTTCCGCAGAAAGAACAATCGCACAAGTATTTTCGATTGTATCGAAGTAGTCAGCAGCGTTAGCAATCGCAAAAGGTCCTGCCGCGTGAACTCGGTGACCGTATGTTTTGTTACCAGAAGTAAGCTCTGCAACAGTAAACGGCACAACTGCATCGTTCAGCATTGCGAGTAACCAGCGAATTGGGCGTGCAAAGGTGAATTCCTGATCGCCCCACTTCATTTTCTTAGCGAAAGAAAGGTGTGCGATTAATTCCGGGCAAAATGCTGCAAGCAAATCAGCGGTTTTGGCACCGCCCATTTTTTTGCGAACAGCAAGGTATTCACCTTTATCAGTTTCAAGGCGGAAAGCATCCGCAAGATCTACACCCTGAGTTTTAGCAAAACCGGCAGCAGCTTTAGTCGGGTTGCCGTCAGCATCATATGCGATGCGTACAGGAGGTCCCGGAATGACTTCTTCACTTTCTTTCTGAACTTCTGCAATGTCATATACCATTACAGCCGCACGGCGAGGGGTTACATGCGATTCAACTTTATCAAAGTCCACGTTGGACTCTTTAAGAAAGCTAGAAAGGCGGGTAATTAATTCGTTTTCCAACCCCTTTTGAAAACGGGCGGGAAGCTCTTCTGTGCCGATTTCCAAAATAAATAAGGACATCTCAATTCTTCCTACGGACTAATCGTTATTTTTAGCAGGCATCAACGGGAAACCAAGCTCTTCGCGCTGCTGTGCGTACAAGCGGGCAACGCCAGAGGCAAGGGCACGCACACGACCAATGTAGCCAGTACGCTCCGTAATGGAAATAGCGCCACGAGCATCAAGCATATTGAAGGTATGGGAACACTTCAAACAGTAATCATACGCCGGAAGAGGCAATCCGGTTTCGCAAAGCTGCTTGCACTCTTTTTCAAACATATTGAAAAGCTCAAGAAGCATTTCTGGATCACTGTGCTCGAAGTTGTACTTGGACATTTCCACTTCGTTTTGATGGTATACCTGACCGTATGTAACTGTGTCGTTGTACATGAGATCGTACACAGACTCTTTTTCCTGCAAGTACATGCAGATACGCTCAAGACCATAGGTAATTTCTACGCTGGTTGGATGCAAGTCGATGCCACCGACCTGCTGGAAGTATGTAAACTGTGTTACTTCCATGCCATTCAGCCAAACTTCCCAGCCAAGCCCCCATGCACCGAGGGTTGGAGATTCCCAGTCATCTTCAACAAAGCGAATGTCGTGTGCAGACGGATCAATACCGAGTGCACGCAAGCTGTCGAGATAAATCTCCTGAATATTATCAGGAGACGGCTTTAACACAGCCTGAAACTGGAAATAATGCTGCAAGCGGTTCGGGTTTTCACCGTAGCGACCATCAGTTGGACGACGGGAAGGCTCTACATATGCCGCCTTCCACGGTTCCGGCCCAATAACACGCAAAAAAGTTGCGGGGTTAAACGTACCGGCTCCACACTCGATGTCGAACGGCTGCTGCAAAACACAGCCCTGTTTGGACCAAAAATCCTGCAGGGTGAGGATAACGTCTTGGAAGTTCATGTTGTTCCCCTGAATACTATATTCTCTACACGGCTTATGCCGAGTTGTTGTGGTAACTTTGTGTAGCGCTAAACGCGTCTAAACATTCCGTTTTCCCAGGAAAGACCTATATGATATTGAATAAAGCCGTCAATCGATCGCGAAAGCTCCTTGCGAGCTTTCGTGGAAAGTTTCAGCTCTGTCCAACGAAGCGGATAATTTTCCTGCACAAATCGCAAAGCGTCAAGAGATTCCTTACTTAATCTGAACCTCGGACCTTGCGATCGTGCACAGGCAGCGCATGTCAGCACGCCTTCCTGAACATGAAAAACAGGATATTTTAAGGTGTTAGAACACACCTGACAGACATGTAGCTCTGGATTATAGCCTTGATCGAATGCAAATCGAGCACGAAAAAAAATAGACCAGATTTTATCCAGTTCCTCTGATTCATTCAATAAAGCCAACATTTCAGAAAAAAGGTTGTATGCTGCGGGCGCACCTTCGAATGAAATACCCATAGCTTCCATAAACTTTTGGCAATTTACAGCAAGCCCGAGCCGCTCATGATTCACCCGAAGATTGTCAGGTGAGTCCATCAACGTACCCTCTTCTAAAGAAAAATATGTAGCCAGCTTACTTCCCTTAACGCGGAATAACACCCGATTCAAGTGATCTAAGCAGCCACAAAAACGCCTTCGGCTACGGCAGCCGCCAAAGGCAAAGGCATTCATAATTCCCCTTGTAGGAGACAAAAAGCGGACCCAAAGGTCCGCTTCTTTAAATCTTCCAATACGGAGGATAATAACTTTTTCGGTAAATTCCATCAGAACTATGAAGCGGCAATATGTACGGTGCGTACTTTACCATCTGATCCATTAAAGGAGTATGGTACGCCATCAAGTGTAAGTGAAATTCCGCCAGAGTTTCCTAAACGCAGAGACAGGTTTTTCGGGAAAGAAACAGTGAAACCTTCGCCATTGCGGAGTAAAAACTCCTTGCGTGGGAACCCTTCACCGGATGCTTCAATCCAGCAGTCAGCAGTGGCTTCAATACGCAATAAGCGCATTGGACCATCAACTTTTTTCTCCGCTGTTTTTTTAGCTGCATTTTGCGCAACAACATCAGAAGGAGCAACAACTGGCGCTGCTGGCTTCTTCGCGACAGCTTTAGCTTTAACAGGTTTCGGCTTAGCTTCAACTTTAGCAGCCTTAGGTGTTGCTGGCTTAGTTGCTTTTGCCTTTGCTTCTGCTTTTACTTCCTGCTTCGGAGCAGGCGCTGCTTTTTCAACAGGAGCCACTTCAGCAACCTGTGACTGTTCAGCCTGCTCTACAGGCTCTACTGGCTCCTGCACAACAGGTTCCTGCTCAGCAGGTTTTGGCTGCACAGGAACTTCTACAGTCGCCTCTTCACTATCAAGTGTCGCGGTGCTGGACTGCATAAAGTAGTAGCCCACCGCAGCGAGAACAGCAATAAGGACAATGATAGCAATAAGCTTAACAGGCGAACCCGATTTTTCCCTGCGGGCAATGACGGGTTCAGCAACTTCTTCCTCAAGCTCGTCCTTATACGCAACGTCAACCATTGCACCAAGTTCTTCAGGATCAAGCCCTACAACCATTGCGTAGCTTTTAACAAATCCTTTCACGTACACTGCATGAGGCAGTTCCGATTTAGTACCTGATTCTATAAATGCAAGTGTGCGCGGCGCCAATTTTATGCGTTCAGAAAGTTCTTCGAGAGTTATACCTTTTCGTTCCCGTTCCTCACGCAACAAGGTTCCGAGCTCCAGCATTTCAGACATCTGTACCTCCACTTACAGCCGAACGTCTACGACGGCATTATTACGCAGTTTTTCAGCGTATTCTTTAAAACTAGCTTCAAGACGAGGCGCTCTCAGCTTCGCTTCAATTTCCTGCGCCACTTCATCAAGCGGACGCAGTGAACCTTTAGTCTTACTATGCAATTTAATCAGTGCCTTATTTGATCCAATAGACAGCACATTAGAAACAGTACCATCTTCCATGGTATCCACTGCTGCCATCATCTGAGGCGAAATATCTTTCACACCAAGTTCACCAAGGTAGCCACCCTGCTCCTTGCCCGGTCCAACAGAATATTTTTGCACTGCTTCTTCGAACGAAATCTTTCCGGCAGCGAGTTCGCTTCTTACGTTGCTTACATTAGAATCATCACCAAAAATGAGTAAGCTAAGCTCGATTTTGCCATCAGCAGCAAACTCTGCCTTGTTTTTTTCGTAAAAACGCTCAACTTCTTCTTTTGTGATAACAACCTTACGCCCAACCATTAAACCAAGGAGACGCTGACGAATGATGGAAGCTCTTACACGCTCTTTTACAGAATCGACGGTAAGACCATCCTTTATAATCTGCTCTTTAGCTTTAGCAAGTGTGAGACCTCGCTGCTGAGCAAGCTTACGCAGCTCATTTTCAATTTCAGCCTCATCCACGGTAATTCCGCGTCGCTCAGCATCCTGTAAAAAAAGTTTTTCTGTTACAATGTTCTCAAGAACAGAGCTCAGAATAGATTTTACTTTTGGGCTGTCAGCATATTTGGAACCAAGCACTCCGGCTTTTTTAAGTTCCGGTATTGCAAGTTGTTTTAAATCATATAGTGTTACAATTTCACCATTCACCACCGCAGCAATTTTATTCACCAACTGTTCGGCATGTGCAGGTGTAGCAAGCATTACAATAGCTGCCAGCGCAACTAAAAATCTGGAGGGCATATTCTTCTCCCGATAGAGGTGATAAACATCTGCACACCATAGCTCCCCTTGTGATGCGCGAGTTCTTACTCCTTGGGTCTGTATTACCTTTTAAGCAATTATGCAATAATGAGAAAACTCAAATCCGCTATCCTTGCTGGATGTTTCATAAAATATTTTCTCATTGAATTTCAATCCTATATACCATCACCATCTTCGCTTTCACCGCCGGATTCATCAGCCGGTTCAGCGGAGGCTTCTTCTTGAATCGGGGCAGAATCAACCGGATTCTCATCATTATTTTTTTCGTGCAGCTTTTGTGAAAGAAGCGGTGTCACTTTAATTTGAGCACTTGTAACCTGCTTTTCCAACCAATCCATAAACGCACTGTTCATTTTTTGATCGATCAATACTCGCTCAATCACTGCGTATGCTTGAGATGGACCGAGAAGTTTTTCAGGAAGAACAGATAGCAACACCAGCTGCTCATACCCATATGCAGTCGTTGAAATATTACTGCTTGTTTTTGGTTTTAGCTGCTGTAGTGCTGATGCCCACTGGTGTGGCAAACGATTCTTTTTCAATTTAAGCTCACGCACAACCACATCAGACGGTAACGTCTCAACAACTTTTTTCCAATCTTCCGCTTTTTCTAACAGCACAGAAGACCGGAGCACCGCTTTTCTGTCGTTACTGCGAATAAGAAGAACATGGACACGCTCTGGAATATAAAACTCAGAAAGATTGTCTTTGTAATACTGTTCTGCTTCTTGGTATGTCAGAGATATTTTCGGGCGCAGAACATCATTAAAGAATAATTTCATTTCCAAATGACGCTTTAAAAACAATCGCCATACTTCGATATCAATATATTCTTCCGTAAGGGTCCGTTCGAAAAGGTCGTCTGGATAATCTGCTCTGATAGCAGCCTCTTCTTTTTCTACCTCCTCAGCAGAAACACTCAGCCCTTCTGCCTCCAAGGCGTCACCCACAAGCTTATAAACAATAAGTTCCGAAAGAACATTACCGTATTCCTCACTCATGGATTCAACAGAAGGGATAATACCGGACACCCATCCTATATTATTCAAATCATAACGCGATTCTAACTCTTTAAGATAAATCGGTTTACCATTAACCCGTGCTACAACACCTTTTTCTTCTGGATGCTGTGAGCAGCCTGCAACAAGAAACAGCAGGGTCAATATTAGTATGACTCGGCGCATTCAATACCCTTTATGCAGTTATAAGAGGTTCAAGTTCTTTTTTCAGTTTTGCAAGACGAGTACGCAAGTCATCTGTCCCCTTCAAAAGCAACTCAAGCGTTGCTGGAGGCGTGAGCTTGGCTCTGTCTATATTATCGTTCACCCATCCTACAAGTAACGCCGGAGAAATCACATCTGCATTTTCCGCCCATGTAAGACGCACTTTATCACGCAAAATATCAGCACGTTGCACCTGAATAGCCATAAGAAAACGCTTAAATTCAAGCACACCCAGAAAACTCACAAGCTCTGGAGGCAACGCGCCGAAGCGGTCTCTGATTTCAAGTTCAACATCCTGCATTTGCGCAGCATCTACAGCTGAAGAAAGTGCCTTGTAGAATTTCAAACGTTCTTTTCCGTCTGGAATATACGACTCTGGAATATGCGCGTTAATGCCAAGGTTGATTTCGGTTTCAACCACAACATTTTCTTTTTCACCTTTCAAGCGTTTTACTTCGGCTTCGAGCATCTCCAGATACATGTCGAGACCTATTCGCGCCATTTGACCGGATTGCGCTTCGCCTAAAATGTTTCCTGCTCCACGCAAACGTAAATCTTCCATAGCGACCCTGAACCCAGCGCCGAGATAATCCAACTCAAGAATAATGCGCAAACGCTTACGAGCCGGTGCTGGCAACTTATCAAGGTTGTTTACAACAAACACAGCATGAGCTTGTCTATCGGAACGTCCCACACGCCCCCGCAACTGGTACAACTGTCCTAACCCGAACATTTGTGCCTGATCGACAATAAGGGTGTTAGCACGCGGGAAATCGAGTCCAGATTCTACAATGGACGTACATACAAGTACATCCAATTCGCCATGCCAGAACTGATGCATTGTCTCTTCGAGATTCTTTTCAGACATTCGCCCATGAGCCATGCCAATGCGTGCATCAGGTACGAGTTCGCGTACATACTCTGCAACACGTTCCAGCCCTTCCACTCTGTTGTACACCCAGAATACCTGTCCATCGCGAGCAAGCTCACGTTCCAGAACACCTTTAAGCTCCTGTGCTTCACGTTCAATTAAGGCTGTCTTAACAGGCTTGCGTCCTACAGGAGCTGTTTCAATAACAGACAATTCTCGAACACCGGACATAGAAAGCTGAAGTGTTCGAGGAATAGGCGTTGCGGTTAATGTTAATACGTCAACGTTACGCTTAAGTTTTTTTAATTTCTCTTTATGGCGTACCCCAAAACGCTGCTCTTCATCTAACACGAGAAGGCTCAGATTCGGTAAATCTACGTCGTCAGACAACAAACGATGTGTACCGATAAGGATATCTATCTGTCCACGGGCAGCAGCGGACAACACCTCTTTCTGACGCGTGCGTGTTACAAACCGGCTGAGCAGCCCAATGTGCACAGGGAAACGGGAAAGACGGCTTTTGAAAGTCTGATAATGCTGTTCTGCAAGAACAGTTGTCGGACAAAGCAAAGCAACCTGCTTACCTTCACAGGCTGCACGGAACGCGGCACGAATCGCAACTTCTGTTTTACCGAACCCAACGTCACCACAGACCAGCCTGTCCATCGGCTCCGGCTTTTGCATGTCATCAAGAACATCCTGAATAGCTCGCGCCTGATCGGGAGTTTCTTCAAAGCCGAAAGACGCTTCAAATTCACGATACAGTTCATTTACAGGACCATATGAAAAGCCTTTAGCTAATCTTCGCCATGCATACATTTCCATAATGTCATGCGCGACCTTTTCAATAGCCTTACGTGCTTTAGACTTGCTTGCCTGCCAAGCTGCACCGCCAAGCTTATCAAGCGCAGGGGCGGCTCCATCCGGTCCTTTGAAAAGCTGAATGAGAGAAAGTCTATCTACCGGAAGATACAGCTTATCTTCACCGGCATATTGAAGCAGTAAGAAGTCGTTAGCAACGTCACCCAGATCAAGTCGATGCAGTCCACCAAAAGTGGCAATACCATAATCCCTGTGAACCAGATGTGCGCCAACCTTCAGGTCGTCGTAATCTTTTAAACCAGAGAAAGCACCAGAGCGAGCACGAGTTTGCCGTTCTATTTTAGGTTGTAAAACATCTTCACCGAGCAAAAGAATATTATCCCATTCAAGCTCAATGCCTCTACGAAAAGAGGAGACAAGCGCAAACAAGCCCCTTTCGCGCGGGGCATAGCACATGTGCGGCATCAAACCATCTTGCTCTGCCAGCGTAAGAAATTTTTTACGGCTACGGTCTGTGGCAAAGCTCAAAACAACCTGCCGTTTTTCTTTCATCCATTCTTGCAGACGCGCAACCAACGTATGCCACGGACGTTCAACATCTTCCGGTTTTTGGAATATATCCTGAAACGCACCATAGCTACGTTCTTGAAGCGAGGAGCCTTGCACCTCGATGCCCATCTTCAATTCTTCAAAATGAATTCTGCGGCTTTGCTCCCATACGCTTTCAGCCGTATCAGCAGGACGAAGCACACAGCTGACAGGCTGGCGAACTCCGTGTTCGTTTGCCTGTTCATCTAAAAAGGATGTCCACAGCCGCTCAGATTCTTTCAAAGCTTCTGTAAGACCACTTTCCGATGGCAGAATGTACACAGCTCCCTTTGGAAGCCAGTTTTCGAGGTAGCTGGAGTTCTTATAAAAAAATCCGGGTAAAAAAGTGTAGTTACCGTTTTCAGCCACATGCTGCATTGCAGAGGATTGACCAGCAGCTAAAACACCATCAGCCTCAAGATGCTTCCACCAAACCGATGCCTGCGCCACATTAGAGTCACTTAGCACGACCGGAGCAGCAGGAAGCAATACTAGCTCCTGAATATTACCGCGTGACCGCTGAGATGTCGGTTCAAACAGTCGAATCTCTTCTAAAATGTCACCAAAAAATTCCATGCGAACAGGAAGAGTGAATCCCGGACAAAAAATATCTAGAATATCACCACGCAGAGCAATCTCACCCGGCTGCGTCACTAACGGAACGCGAGTATACCCCCACTCAACAGCCTGCTCGATAATAAGATCTGGTCCTGTCTCATCACCAAGGGCTAGCAGCAACTCGTTATGTAAAAAAATATCTTCTGGCGGCAGCGCAGGAAGGAAGTTATCGATGGAAAGCAGCACACCTTGTGCAGCACGCTTAAGCCCAAGTCCGTACAGACTCGCCATTCGTGTTGCCCATCGTGATTTGCCATACGTACCCGCTGGATGTTGTGGAATTGTAAGCCACTCGTCATCCCACTGCGGGGTTGCTAAGGAAACAGGCCCTCGGGAACAGTTCGGAGTAAATAGTCGCAACAGCCCGTTAAGTTCTGCAAACTCTTTGGCATCCCGTGCGACGACTACCACATGTTCGCCCCTGTCGCGTAGTGTTCGCGCTAGCCGAGCCTGACTTGCAGGTCCGCTTCGCGCCACATGGACAACGGCATCTTTGTCATTTTGAATTTTTCTGACGATTTCAGAAAACAGCACTCGTCACTGCTCCCATAGTATAAAATACATAAACTAAAAAAGCCGCTTACCTAAAGAATAGGCAGGCGGCTTTTGCTTTTCAAAAGAGGAAATTTATTTTTTTAAAAAACCCTCAAGGAAAAACTACATCTGTCCGAGGACATCAAGATCTTCATTAGAAAGCAAACGATCAAGATCAAGCAAAATAAGCAAACGATCCTGAAGCTTACCAACACCACTGATGTACTCAGACTCCATACCTGCAACTACAGCCGGAGGTGGTTCCACCGTGCTTGCTGGAATTCGCAGAACTTCAGACACGGAATCAACAACAAACCCGACAATCATATTGTTGATCTCGATTACAATAATTCGGGTGTGTTTGTCATGCTCTTTGGAGCTAAGACCAAAACGCCTTCTAAGGTCAATGATTGGAATCACTTTTCCTCGAAGGTTGATTACCCCTTCAACAAAATCTGGAGCTTTTGGCACTTTGGTGATTTCCATAGTTCGGATAATTTCCTGAACTTTCAGAATATCAACACCAAATTCCTCTTCACCTATACTAAAGGTGACTAGTTGCATCAGCTCGTCATCCTGTTTCTTTTGAGGCTCATTCATACAGAACAACTCCTTGCTTTCCCGAGCAGCATAGTACGGGAAAAAATTTAGTAAATCGACACATACCTGTTCTCTCAACCCAAGGCAACTACAGGAAATACCATCAGCATAAAAGCAGTTGTAAAAACACAGAGTGTTAGATACTATAACCTCGCTCAAAAGCAATTGAGTACAACGCTATCCGCGAGGAGTACCAAATTGATGGCGAACATCCTACCATTCCCTGAAGAAACGCCGCTTGCCACACAGATTAAATCACTCGGCGACGACGAACTACTTGATTTCTGGGAAGAAACACAGTTTCTTGAACGCTTTCTGAAAGAAGGCACCCCTGTGCAGAATCAAAATTCAATGCAATACGAGAAATTGATTCTACAGGAACTTCAGCTGAGATCTTGCAGACGGTGTGCCGCTACTGCTCAACTATAAGATTTTTCCTAAAGAAAAACCCTGCCGTTGAATCCTCATCGGCAGGGTTTTTCTTTTCTTAAGGCTTTATCAGCGAGTGCTGCAACGCAGTACCGCTATTGCCTAATCTTCCTTGCGTCCGATGCAGAAGTACGCAAAGCCTTTTTCTGCCATTGCAGCAGCATTATACAGGTTACGTCCATCGAACAGGATTGGTGCAGTGAGCTGCTCTTTGACACGATCAAAGTCCGGTGTACGGAACTGATGCCATTCTGTAACAACCATCAGTGCCTGAGCACCATCAAGTGCTTCATACTGCTCATCTACAATTTCAACTAAGTCATTATCTGCAAAACGCTCTTTTACTTTCTCACCTGCTACCGGATCAAAAGCACGAATACGCATACCTTTCGCAGTAAGCTCTTCAATAATAGTCAGCGCTGCTGCTTCGCGGGTATCGTCTGTGTTTGCTTTAAAAGCAATACCCCACAGTGCTAATGTTTTCCCTTCTACGCCACCCTGTGGCTCAAAGTACTCAACAAGACGCTCTGCCATGCGCTTCTTCTGGCGTTTGTTCACGTTTTCTACAGCTTCAAGTAACTCAGGAGTGTATTCATACTGATGTGCTGTATGAATAAGTGCTTTCACATCCTTAGGGAAACAAGAACCGCCGTAGCCTACACCAGGGTAAATAAATTCGTACCCAATGCGGCTATCGGAACCGATACCTGTACGCACGTCACGTACATCAGCACCCACGCGTTCACAAATATTAGCTACTTCGTTAATGAAGGAAATTTTCGTCGCCAGCATGCAGTTTGCTGCATACTTAGTCATTTCAGCGCTTCGGACACCCATAACAATTAGCTTTTCACGGCTACGGGCAAATGGTGCGTACAGTTCGCTCAGCGCTGCCGCAGCATTTTTGTCTTCAGTACCTACAATAACGCGATCCGGCTTCATAAAGTCGTTAACCGCATCACCCTCTTTCAAGAATTCCGGGTTAGAAACAACTGTGAAGTCAATAGATTCGCCACGCTTATCAAGCTCTTCCTGAACAAGGGAAGTAACAAAATCCGCAGTACCCACTGGTACTGTAGACTTATCTACAATAATTTTAGGGGAAGTCATCGCCGCACCAATCTGGCGTGCAACCTGCTCTACATAGCAAAGGTCGCATGAACCATCATCACTGGACGGTGTTCCTACAGTGATAAATACAACATCGCATTTATCAATGCCTTCTTGCAGGCTTGTTGTAAAAGTAAGACGCTTTTCTGCGTAGTTGCGTTGTACAAGCTCTTCCAAGCCCGGTTCCCAAATATGAACCTTACCGTTAGAGAGCATTTCAACTACGTCTGGGTTAACATCAACACACGTGATTGCGTTACCCATTTCTGCAAAACATGCAGCGCTTACCAAACCAACATAACCAGTACCAACAATACAAACGTTCATAAACGAACTCCAGTTCATCTCTATAGAGATGTCAGATTTCATGTAAAATATGGACACACTCTTTACTGAGTTGTACCTGAACAGTCAATTATGTGAAAAACGACGAATGCGGCGCTTACAGTACCCTATATTATAGGATTCTGCCATGTGTTACCGGTTCGATTGCTCAAAAAAAATGTACATACTATCAAGAGGCAAATTGCCACCTTTTAGAATTCCTTTTTCCTTCCGTTCAAGTCGATTGCAGTTTGTGCATGAAATTTATCGTAAAAGAGTGTATAAAACCTGTAGAGTCTGCAAAAACAATGTTTTCTTTGCGCAAGACTTTATATAAAGTGACAAGATACATCTGCGATTAAGGTGTGTTTCCAAATTATATGTGCAGAAATGCTAGGCAGCTTTTTCATCTTACACGGCAGACACGAAAAATGTGCTGAAGGCGTACCAACGCTACGCCGAAACAGATTTTTTGTTACCACGTAAGGAGAAAAAGCGGACAGCCGCACAAGGTTACCATGTAAAAACACACCCTCGTTATATGAGGAGAAAATATGCCCGTTTTAGTAGTTAATGTTGACCATGTTGCAACCCTTAGACAGCAACGATTAGGGATTGAACCAGAACCTGTTACAGCTGCACATTTTGCAGAACTTGCAGGCGCACGCGGTATTATAATGCACCTGCGCGAAGATCGCCGTCATATACAGGATCGAGATGTAGAACTTGTTTCCCGCTGCCTAAACACCCGTTTCCATTTTGAGATGGCAGCCACTGAAGAAATGAAAGAGATCGCACTTCGTCTGAATCCGTACATGGTATGTCTGGTTCCGGAAAAACGCGAAGAGCTTACCACAGAAGGTGGTCTCGTTGTTGCCGGACGTGAGAAAGAATTGCATGACTATCTTGCACCAATCCACGCTGCTGGCATTAAATCCAGCCTGTTCATTGAAGCAAGTGAAAAGCAGATTGACGCTGCGCATGCCTGCGGCGTTGAATACATTGAAATTCACACCGGTCACTTTGCAGATGCAAAAACTCCGGAGAAGATGCAGCTTGAACGCGATAAGATTATTAAAGGCGTAGCATACGCAAAACGCCTTGGACTTAAAGTTAATCTCGGTCACGGACTAAACTACACCAACGTATATGAATTTGCGAATGTTCCGGGTATCTCAGAATATTCTATCGGACATTCCATTATTTCCCGCGCTGTTCTTGTCGGTATGGATCGCGCCGTACGTGAAATGAATGAAATTATAAGCACCTTTGCTGAATAACATATATATAGTGGAGCCATCAGGTGATTGTCGGACTTGGTATTGATACGACAGAACTCGATCGCATTGAAAAAGCACTTACGCGACATGGAGACCGATTTACATCACGTATCCTGCATCCAAATGAATTAGCAAAACTTCCCAAGCACCCTGTAGCATATCTTGCAGCTCGTTTTGCCGCAAAAGAGGCAGCAGTAAAAGCGCTTGGGACAGGCTTTACTCAAGGCATTCAATTTCAGGATATTGAAATCAACTCGGAGTCTTCCGGCAAACCTGTTCTCGTTTTACATAACAAAGCAGCAGAAGTTGCAGATACACTCTCCGCAACCAATTATCATGTCAGCTTAACGCATGGCAGAGATACAGCATCTGCTGTAGTTATCCTCGAGTCTTTATAGTTACCAACGCAGTTAGCGGAGGCTCAATGGCTTACATTCCACTGCCCACACCGGCAGAAATGAACAGCTGGGATACTCAGGCAATTACGACCTTTGGTATCCGTGAAGAAATTCTTATGGAAAACGCCAGTCGGGAAGCACTGCATGTGCTTCTCGATCTGACGGGTTCCGTCGCAGGCAAACGTATTCTTGCATTTATGGGAAGTGGAAATAACGGTGGCGACGCTGCCGCTATTGCAAGGCACTTACATACCCTCGGTGCAAATGTTCTGTTGCTTCACACCAAGCAAGTACGAAAATATACCAAAACAACTGGTTACCACTTCAAATTAGCCAGAAACATAGACACGCCGCACGCGCTGCTTACGCCACAAAATGCCGCACGCCTTTTGCAGCATGAACAGCCGGATATCATTATTGACGGGCTCCTCGGTACTGGCATGCGCGGCACACTGTCCTCAGACAAATCAGTTCTCATCAACCAGCTTAATGCGCTGGGAGAAAAAGCTTTCGTTCTTGCTTTGGATATTCCTTCAGGACTACACGGCAGGCTAGGAACAGTTGACCCTATTGCAGTAAAAGCTGATGCTACTGTTACATTTGAAGCAGCCAAGTGTGGACTTGCCATGCCGGAAACCAAGCAATGGGTTGGCGATCTATACGTACGCCCCATCGGTATTCCTGCACAGGTACGGACATTCCATCCTGCGTCCAATGTAGGCATGACAGACAGCGTCCTCTCTTTTCGAAGACCATTATCTGAAACGATGCATAAAGGATCTGCTGGCAAAGTGCTCATTATCGGCGGGTCAAAAGGGCTTACCGGAGCACCGCACTTATCTGCCCTCGGAGCCATGCGCTCAGGTGCTGGCTACACTACAGTTGCATCTCCTGCCCTGCTCACACAAGAAATTAAGGCGGGACAACCAGAAATTTTAACACTAGCCATCGGGACATCGGACGAATGGTCGACTCATGTTCCCGATGCAGTAAAAAAAGCCATAGAGGGTGCAGACAGCCTCATCATCGGTCCCGGCATGGGACGTTCCACCAATGCAGCTCACTTCTTAAAAGAGCTTATTGCACTGGATCGCCCACCGTCGGTTTTCGATGCTGACGCTCTCTATCATCTTGCTGAACATGAAAATCTTCTACAATCATTGTCAGACAGAGATATCCTGACCCCGCATCCGGGGGAAATGGCTAGGCTCTGTCAAAAATCAATTACAGAAATACAGGCAGACAGACTTACTTCAGCCAGATTACTCGCTGATTCTTTCGCAGGTGCTGTTATACTTAAAGGAGCAGCAAGCTGCATAGTACAGCGTGGAAAACCGACCGTCATTTCTCCATTCTGCACACCTACTCTTGCCGTTGCGGGATCAGGAGATGTTTTATCGGGAATACTAGGAACGCATCTTTCACACGATATTCCTACACTGGAAGCTGCCTGCCTTGGAGTCTATGAACACGGGCTTGCTGGTGAGTTTCTTGAAAAGCAATTTCCTCACCGAGGTAATTTACCACAAGAGATCGCGCATGCTTTGCCAAAAGCCGTAAGGGAGTACCTATGCTCACAGCCTTCGACCTGATGACAGAGAATCCACAAACAATTGCTCCGGACGATGATGTTGTAACCGCAGCACGTATCATGCTCGACAAACGATACAATGGACTGCCAGTTGTTGAATCTGACGGAACACTTGTAGGCATTCTTTGCCAGAGTGACCTCATCAATCAGCACAAGCGGCTTAACCTTCCTTCTTTTTTTACAGTTCTGGATGGAATTATTCCGTTGCGTTCCGGCTCCGATATGGATGCTGAAATGAGAAAAATATCTGCCAGCAAGGTTGCAGAGGCTATGACGCCTGCTCCAACGTCCGTAACGGAAGAGACTCCTATTGACGAAATTGCGACTCTTATGGTGGATAACAAGTACCACTCGCTGCCAGTTGTCAAAAATGGCAAATTGGTAGGAATTGTAGGAAAAGAAGATATATTGCGAACACTCCTCCCCAAGGAAGAACCCAAAGAGTAACTAACCTGTGCTTCTTTATCTAAAAAACGCAGAAGAAACTGAACTTCTCGGAAAATATATTGCACAGGCTCTCGTTTCGACAGACCCTGTGCAAAATTTATTGTTTAAAGGTACACTTGGCTCTGGCAAGACAACCCTTGTCCGCTCGCTTGTACAGCACCTTCCCGGTGGTGATGAAGCAGAGGTGAGCAGCCCTAGTTTTAACGTATACAACCTGTACCCGACCATCCCCGAAACCGCCCATTTTGACCTCTACAGGCTGGCTGGCGGAAGTGTTGATGAGTCCTTTCATGAACTGCTTGATGAAGAACAGACCCTTATGCTTGTTGAATGGGCTGAACACCTTCCTGAGCAAGATTACCCGAATGAATGGTTGCAATTCAGTTGGATTCCATGCGAAGAAGGACGACAAATTGACATTTTGGTAAAAGGGGCAGGAGCTACCCGTGTAATCGAGGCATTAAAACCACTTGTGACCTCGATGCAAGTAGCACCATAATTATTTGAGTAGAAAAAGTGTGATTCTAAATTGTCCATGCAACGGTGCTAAATAGCTTCAAACCTTACGGGCAAAAGTAAAAAACATGTCGAAATGTAGCAGTTCTACGTCGAAATAGTTTTTTTACTGCTAACGCGTTAAGGTATAAAGACTGACAATAGTACAAGCGTGCAATTCAGAAACACAACCTAATATCTACCCTTCTCATTTTCTTTCTAACGACAAAGGAATCAGTATGCGTATTCTGGTTCAGAAGTTCGGCGGAACTTCGGTTGCCAACTTAGAGTGCATGAAAAAAGTACGTGAAAAAGTTCTTGCCGCTCGTGCCAAGGGATTTAAAGTAGTGGTTGTCCTCTCTGCAATGTCAGGAGAAACAAACCGACTACTAGGACTTGCGAACGAATGGTCCCACTCCCCTGACCCGGCAGAAATTGATGTTCTCGTTTCAACTGGTGAACAAGTATCTGTAGCATTATTTTCAATGCTTATGAACGACGCCGGTGTTAGAACCCGTTCCCTGCTTGGGTATCAGGTTCCTGTAAGCACAGACTGTGCACATGGTAATGCCCGTATTCTCGGAATTAATCAGGACAAACTCCAAGCCCTGCTTGATGAGCACGATGTTCTGGCTGTAGCAGGCTTCCAAGGCTGTACTGATGAATCCCGAGTGACAACACTGGGTCGTGGTGGTTCTGACACCTCTGCCGTAGCGTTTGCAGCGGCTCTTGGCTGCGAATGCGAAATCTACACAGACGTAGATGGCGTATATACAACCGACCCGAATATTGTGAGCACCGCTCGTAAAATGGACCGCGTTTCCTATGATGAGATGCTAGAAATGGCCTCAATGGGCGCCAAGGTATTGCAAATTCGTTCTGTAGAATTTGCTAAAAAGTACAAAGTACCCGTACTTGTCCGTTCAACATTTTCAGACGCCCCAGGCACGTTAGTAACTCAGGAGGATTCACGCATGGAAGCCGTTTTAGTTTCAGGTATCGCATATGACAAGGATCAGGCACGCGTGACATTGCGTGATGTTCCGGACGTGCCGGGTATCGCTTCCAACTTATTTGGTCCGCTTGCTGAAGGCGGCGTTGTTGTTGATATGATTGTACAGAACCCAAGCCGTGACAATAAAACAGATATGACTTTTACTGTTCCACGCGGGGATCTGGACAAAACTCTTGAGCTGATGGCTGAAATTCAGAAAGAAACAAACGCAGCAGAAGTGTTACACGATTTACATGTTTGTAAAGTTTCTGCAATCGGCGTTGGTATGCGTAACCATTCCGGTGTTGCAGCACAGGCTTTTGATGCGTTGCGCAGAGAAAATATCAATATTCTTATGATTAGCACTTCAGAAATTAAAATTACCTGCCTTATTGAGGAGAAGTATACGGAGCTTGCAGTAAGAACACTGCACGATGCCTTCGGGCTCGGCAAAGAATAACAAAGTTGAAAGGGCCATGAAAAAAATTCAGATCTACGACACAAGTTTGCGTGATGGAACTCAGTCCGAAGACATAAGTCTTACCACCGATGATAAGCTTAAGATTGCTCATAAGCTTGACGAACTTGGTATTGACTTTATTGAAGGCGGCTGGCCGGGATCAAATCCAATTGATATGGCATTCTTTAATGATATTAAACGTACATCACTAAAGCATGCTAAAATTGCTGCGTTCGGCAGTACCCATCATCCAAACTCTACAGCGGAAAACGATTCCAATTTACGTAACTTACTCAGTTCCGAAGCGGATGTATGTACTATTTTCGGGAAAACGTGGGATATTCACGCAACCGAAGCACTACGGATTCCGTTAGAGCAGAACCTGAAGATAATTCATGACTCTGTTGCGTTCCTTCGCTCTATGGGACGCCCTGTTGTTTTTGATGCTGAACACTTTTTTGACGGCTTCAAGGCAAATCAAGAATACGCCATTGCTGCTATTACTGCGGCACATGAAGCAGGAGCTCAGACTCTTAGTCTTTGTGACACCAACGGCGGCACATTGCCGCACGAAGTCTATCGCATAGTCAAAGCAGTTGCTAACGCTCTTCCAGAAGCCCGACTTGGTATTCATGCTCATAACGACTGTGAGGTCGCAGTGGCTAACTCCATTGCGGCTGTGCAAGCGGGTGCAACCCATATTCAAGGAACCATTAACGGCATCGGTGAACGATGCGGCAATGCAAACCTCTGTTCAATAATCCCTACCCTTGAGTTAAAATTCAACAACGAATACACGACACTGGGTAAGGAGCAATTGGCACTGTTAACAAGTACATCAGCCTTTGTAACAGACGTAGCCAACGTAATGCCATTTGACCGACAACCATTTGTCGGCAGATCTGCATTCGCACATAAGGGCGGTATCCATGCAAGTGCAGTTAACCGAAACTCCACACTGTATGAACATATTGATCCAGAAGTTGTAGGCAACAGACAACGGGTACTGCTCACCGAGCTTGCCGGACGAGCTAATATCGTCAATATGGCAAAAAAATTCGGATTCCATCTGGATAAAGATGAGCCGGTTGTCAAAGGGCTGCTTAACGAACTGAAAAAACGTTCCAGCATGGGATATGACTACGCAGCAGCAGAGGCATCTGTTGAATTACTTCTGCTCAAAAAGCTTGGTCGCCGCGGAGTACGGGAGTTCTTTACTCTCAACCAATTCCGTGTGCTGGAACTTAAAGAAGCGCAAGAAAAAGATCCTATTTCAGAAGCTTCTGTTATTGTAGAAGTTGAAGGTGTAACAGAACACACCGCTGCTACAGGTCGCGGTCCTGTTAACTCACTGGACAACGCCTTACGCAAAGCGCTTTGCAACTTCTATCCGCGACTTTCCGAAATGAAACTGCTCGACTTTAAAGTACGAGTCATGACAGCAGAATCACCGGAAGGCGGCGGTACAGCATCGTTTGTTCGAGTGTTAATTGAATCTGGCGATCATCTGTCACGCTGGGTGACTGTAGGAGTTTCCTACAACATCATAGAGGCTAGTTGGCAAGCAGTTGCAGATTCGATTACATACAAGCTTTATAAGGATGAATACGAACAACGAGCCCAGTTTGAAAGCTAATAAAAAAGACCAGATACAATGTATCTGGTCTTTTTTATTAGCTATGTAAAATCACAGTGCAATCTGTACACGACACTGATAACAGCATGAAGTGAAACAACCTTTTAGAAGTGCTATTCATCTTGCAAAAGGTCGTCAACAAGCGCCTTCAGCTCACTTGTCATCTCAGTTAGCTCGGTAACCGACTGTGCAGATATTGACATGTTCTGCTCTGTCTCTTCAGCAATATGCTTAACCTCATCGGCTCTTCGGCTCACCTGCTCACTTGTAATTGCCTGTTGCTCACTTACGGTAGCAATATGTTGAACCTGCTCAGCACTCGTTTCAATCATCTGTACGATTGAATTCAGAGAATCTCCAGCACTAGTCGCGAGTCCTGTCGACTTCTCAACAGTCTTCATGACACGCTCCATGCCAGCAATATTTTCCTGTGACGCCTGCTGAATATCTGTAATGGCTTGTCCTACCTCTTGAGTAGCATCCATGGTTTTTTCTGCGAGCTTCCGCACTTCATCTGCGACTACAGCAAACCCACGCCCAGCATCTCCAGCACGAGCAGCTTCAATAGCTGCAATAAGCGCCAGCAGGTTAGTCTGATCTGCAATATCTGAAATCACGTTCATAATGCTATTGATGCCCTCAGCTTTCGAAGCCAACTCATTAAAGTTCAACTTCATCTGCTCAGCCTGCCCATCTACTTCCGTAATTGCTTCACTAACAGAATTAACCACCGTTGCGCCATTCACAGCCCCTTCGCGTGCATTTTCAGCGTAACCAGACGCATTATTAGCATTGTGAGCAACATCCACAACAGAAGTATTAATCTCTTCCATTGCTATTGCAGCTTCAGCAGTTTTTTCCAGTTGAATCCTCGCTCCAGACACAGCATCTTCAACATTTTCTGAAAGAGCGTGTGTTGCTTTTGTTACACGTCCAACAATTCCGTTTAACTGTCCCGCTGCTTGTAGTACCTTTTCGCGACGCGATTCTGCGGCTTCCTTAGCTGCAAGGGCATCGTGCATAGCTTGTTGAGAGCTTTCAGCAGCTCGATCAACCTCGCACATTCTTTCTTCCAGCTCTTTATTCAGTGTCACAATGTTTTGTGTATTACGGTCAATTTCTGCATGGAGAAACTCTTCCTGTCCTTTTGCTCCCCTATATATAAGGAAAACCAACGGAGAAAGAATAAGCAGAAAATATAGGCTCGTGACTATTGATGTAACATACGTTTCCTGACGAATTGCTTCAACATCTGAAAGATTGATGTCCGCTCCTGCCATATAGCGCGTACCATCAGAGGCGTTCATAGGAACGGAAACAGAACGAAACGTCCCATAACTATCTTCCAACGTTTCAAAAACAACTTTTCCAGTCCTCAATGACATCAGTAAGTCGTCAGTAGTGTCTTCGTATTTTTCATAATACTGTATGTAGCCTTCGCGTAACTCCTGCGGTGTGGCGCTGCTCGCAGTGTAATGAACATCATTACCCACAAGCGTCATTGTGTAGACATACGCATGCTTTGAAGTAGCAACATATCTGGAAAGCTTTTTTACTATCTTAGCATATTCAGCATCATTTATTTTTCCAGACCGAACTTGGGCATTAAAGGAATCAGGAACAATATTTGCCGCCGCCATCGCACCAGCAAGAAGATCTCGATCCACTTGCTCCATCTTATGATTAATGGTCGATTGGCAGGTATACACGGTATAGCAAATGAGACCTGTGAGAAAAAATAGCAGCCCGATAATAATATTTTTATTTGATTTAACCACGGTTAATTTCCATTAATTAGAAGGGAATCGCAATATTATTTACTTTCGAAAAAGAAAAAGCTTATGACACAACTATACCGAATTAGAAAAGCATATTTCTTAATAACACTTGAACTTCAAACTATCGTTCTATTTTCATATGCTTAACACCCCTGAAACACTGCTTCGACCTGCACAAAAGATCACATACATAGCGCATACAAATCGTTATCCACCTAAAAAAGTAAAGAGCACTCACGCTTTCACCATAATTGATTTATTGTTGCGTATGCTCTTATCGACAGCACGTTATTTAGCTTTACTTCTTAGCTTGGCTCAAAATTCCATAAAAAAAAGACCGGACAAAACGTCCGGTCTTCATCGTTGTGTTTTAGGTAGTAGCGCAGCTAACTAAATGTTGTTTTTCTCTCTGTAGCTTACGAGATCTTCAATAGTTAGAATTGGCATTTCATATTTTTTAGAGATTTCAACAAGCTCAGGCATGCGTGCCATTGTGCCATCTGGGTTGGTTACCTCACAAAGAACACCGCAGGTTCCAAGACCAGAGAGGCGCATAAGATCAACTGTTGCTTCAGTATGACCACGACGCTCAAGAACACCGCCTTCACGAGCACGCAGTGGGAATACATGTCCCGGGCTATTGATAGCAGAAGAGTTTGCGCCGGTACAAGATGCAGCTTTAACTGTGCGAACACGGTCAGCGGCAGAAACACCGGTTGTCACACCTTCAGCAGCTTCGATAGATACTGTAAATGCAGTCTGGTATTGGCTGTGGTTCTCGTCAACCATCATTGGCAAGTCGAGTTCTTTCACTTTATCATCGGTCATGCAAAGACAGACAATGCCGCTGCACTCACGGATAAGTAAAGCCATCTGCGCAGGTGTAAGATGCTCTGAAGAAAAGATCATATCACCTTCGTTTTCACGATCTTCATCATCAGTAACAATGACACCAAGCCCTTTCTGCAAAGCAGCAAGAGCATTTTTTACACGTTCTTCTGAAGTACCAAATTGAGTGAGTAATGACTGATTCATTGAATTCTCCATTTTTTTAAGAATCGCAAGAATCAGGGCAAGTAAAAAGCAGTGCAAAAAGACAGGCAGCTTCAATCGCTGCGCAAAAGGAAATGCAAGCTGCATTTACTCTCTTTCATCCGGACTTTAACCGTCGGCTCTGGAATTACACCAGATCTGCTGACCTTCGTACAACGAAGCGCTCGCGGGCTCACCTAAAGAGGCTCACCGCCGGTAGGGAATTTCACCCTGCCCTGAGAATAAATTCGCGTTAAGAGTTGGCTATATGGTTCGAGCTATTGTGTCAACTGTAGCAAGCCAATTTTTATTATTTTTCTTAAGCTGCATCTCCGCCGCTCACAACGACAAACTCACAACTATCTTCATTTTTTACGTATTTTACTATTCTATTGCGTCCACGGTCTTTTGCTTCATAAAGAGCGGCATCAGCTGCATCCAACAGCAGTCCCGCTAGATTATCTAATTCAAAATCCTCAGCAAATGCAAAACCACACGAAACTGTCATTTGCACATTCCGGTTAACAATACGTCCTTGATTATCACGAATGACGAAGTCATATGTTTCAAGGCGCGAACGAATAGATTGTGCAATATCAGTAACATGAAAAATAGCATTGCCAGACAGTAAAATTGCAAATTCATCCCCACCGAATCTACAACAAGCAACTTCTTGCTCACTATAGGTTCTATGAGCCACTTCCTGCATGATCTGAGAAAATGTTTGCAACGCCTGATCGCCAATGCGATGCCCGAACCGGTCATTAAAGTTTTTCAAATTATCAATATCTAAGAACAGCAAGCACAACGGGACGTTGTTATTCTTCCACGCTGTAACTCTAGATGCCAAAGATTCATCAAACGCTCTGCGATTAAAAAGTCCTGTCAGACTATCTGTCTTGCAGATTTGATCTAGACGCTCTGCATCTTCTTGCATCATAGAGATTATCTCTTGAAAAGTGCTCCGAAGTTGCGAAACAATTTCGTCGGGATTCGTTCCACTTTGCACCGCTGCAACACTTTTTTCCTCAAGCCCTTCCACTGCACCTTTGTGCTTATAAACGCTCTTACGAAAATTATCAGCTAAGTCAGCAGATTCTTTCAACGCTTCTTCCAGCCGCTTCGCGTATGAGCTGGCTAAAATTGCCTGATATTCACGCAAAACAGAAAAATAAGTTTCGTCGTTAAAAATTGAATCTTCTAGTGTTTTAATGAGTAAAGCGGCAACAGCTTTCTTCTGCTCCTGAGAGTAGTATGAGTATTTCTGAGTACTGCGCAAACACGAAAGCAAGGAGCGCCAACGATCTTCACGCGGAACTCCCAAACGTTCAAACAGATCACAATATTTATGACCTATTTCAAAATTGCAGATTCTTTTTGAAGGGTTATCAGAATGCAACATTGCCCCCTTACAAACACAGTTTTACTAAATATAGCTGACCAGAAAGAACACACTCTTGAATAAATTTGTTCAAGTTACAAATCAGTATATTTCTTAATAAGTTATAAAATCAAACTAAAGCGCATCTATTATAAAATATCTCAAAACTAAAGATACCGCGCCTCGCTTACGAAAAAACTATAGATTCACTATCAAAAGGTATAACTCAGCTCGCCTATTCCTTAGAAAAACAATGAGTTTAACAGGCGCTGACCCTTTCCAAATTCTAAGTAAATTTTCAATGGGTTTTATACAGCGAGATTCCATAATTATGCAACAACTATGACTCTCACTGTGTGCCCGCACAAACTAATTTCTTTACGTATTATCACAGTAAAAAGGAGTGAGTACACTAAAAGCAAGCCATAGTGACACGCTAATTCTTACTACAATACAAGTAATCTCCGTAAAAGATTACTCATCAGAGCCATTAACTATATATAATTTCAATTCAAGATCAAAAAATAGCACTCTTCTTTTTTTCTATTATATACATCTGATAGAATTAAATGTATTTTTTGTTTCTCTCACCACCTAGGTATATATAAAATAATTTTAGCAATGCAAAAGTTTGCACATTGTTCTGTATAGCATGGTGCACTTCCATACCGCAGTCAAAAAAGAGGGATAACGCAACGACTAACCAAAGCAAACTGACAAAAAAAGCGGCTTCAGTTGAAGCCGCTTTTTTTTAGTTTTCGTAGTAAGACTTGAGCGTCTGACTTCGAACTGGATGTCGTAATTTTCGAAGTGCTTTTGCTTCGATCTGACGGATACGTTCACGAGTAACGTTAAATAACTTACCAACCTCTTCAAGAGTATGGTCAGATTTTTCACCGATACCGAAACGCTTACGCAGCACCTGCTCCTCACGTGGAGTCAAGTCTGCAAGAACGCCAGCAATCTGCTCTCCGAGCTTTGTGTTAACCACTTCTTCTGCTGGAGCGACTGCTTTTTTATCTTCAATAAAATCACCAAGGCTGGAATCTTCTTCATCACCAATTGGTGTTTCAAGAGAAATCGGCTCTTTGGCAATCTTCAGAACTTTCTTTACCTTATCAATTGGGTAATCCATTCGCTCTGCAATTTCTTCAGGTGTAGGATCACGTCCAAGCTCCTGAACGAGGTAACGAGAAGTTCTGATTAACTTGTTGATTGTCTCGATCATATGCACAGGAATACGGATAGTACGAGCCTGATCCGCAATTGCGCGAGTGATAGCCTGACGAATCCACCAAGTTGCGTATGTGGAGAACTTGTAACCACGCTGGTATTCGAACTTATCTACAGCTTTCATCAAACCGATGTTACCTTCCTGAATGAGATCAAGGAACTGCAAACCGCGGTTTGTATATTTTTTAGCAATACTTACAACAAGACGAAGGTTGGAACGAATAAGTTCCTGCTTTGCACGCATTGCAGCGGTATTACCGTGCTTAATACGCCAGAGCACTTCTTCAAGATCTGTAACGTTATGGCAACATCTTTCCTGCAAACGGTGCAGAATTTCAATCTTACCAAGAATCATTTCCTTAAAGGAGAACAACTCATCGACAGTAAGACCAAGTTCGTCCGCAGCCACAACCGGGTTTACTTCACGATCATCAAGCTGCTTAAACAGAACCTGAATTTCGGACTGAGTTTTACCAGTGGAAAGAATATATGCAGAAAGGTCACGCTGACAGTTATGCATCTGGCGCACGTAATCTTCAACAGTTTCAATAACGCGATCAATAAGAGTTTTTTCCAGTTTAATATCACGAAGACGCACAACAACATCTTCTTTATACTGAATAATCTCTTTCTGAAGACCATACACTCGACGTTCGAGAGTACAGCAGTCATCGAGCTTGTCGTAAATCTTTCTTTTCTTTTTGTAGATGTTGCGAATCTCATCAAGAAGCTTGATTACGCGCTCGCGCTGGTTAAGCTCGTCTTCGCTAGGATCATCTTCTTCGATGGTCTTAACAACGTCTTTCAGCTTTACGCGGTTCTCTCTAAGGTCTTCACCAACGCTTACGAGTTCCTCAACAGCTACAGGCACTTCTACGAGTGCATATAATACATCCTGCTCACCAATTTCTATTTTCTTAGCGATTACAACTTCACCATCGCGGTCAAGCAATGGAACTGCACCCATTTCACGCAGGTACATACGTACCGGATCAGTGCTGCGTGAAGCGTAATCAGTAGTTTCTTCTTCTTCGTTAAATTCTATAACGTCTTCAGAAGGCAGGTCGTCATCGTTTTCAGCATCGGCAACAGGTACGTCATCCTTGGCTTTGTTGGTATCAACAATAGCAATATTCAACTGGTCGAAAATCCCGATAATTTCTTCAACCTGCTCGGGAGTATTCACTTCAGCCGGTAACGCTTTGTTGACTTCATCAAAAGTCAGGAACCCGTTGACCTTGCCCTTCGCAATCAAGGACTTAATTTGCTGGATGTCCTTAATATTCCCCATTGGACCTCCCCAAGGATTCTTTTAAGGCCAGAAGAAAATCCATCTCTGCATCCTGTTCGCCCCCCTCTGTTATATGCCGCATTGCGGCGACTAGGGATTGCCCTTGCTGTTGGCGGCGAGTTCTTTCCAGGAACATACAGACGTCGTTCAATTCTTCCTGTTCTTTTTGCATTGCCACCGTATCTACAATACGATGCTTAATCCAAAATACTTTTTCTTTACCTTCTAGGTACTCAGCGGCATCATTGCCGTATGCAGAAATTTTGTTCCAGAGCGATTCAGCCCATGCAGACTGCAAAAGTTCTATCCCGCCATATTGCTCCAAAGTGAACACATGGTGCGGGTAACGCACAATAAACTGCAACACTCGCTCTTCCAATGAAGCAGCTAAAACAGGACGAGGGGCTTGCCCCTGTATTTCGTCCTTTTTCTTACCCCAACGCCCAGACTTCTCCTGTCTTCCCCGCTGGGGAAATGAAGACCGGGACGCTGACTGAACATTTTTTTTAGGCGCAACCAGCTGACGTAGCTCTGCTTCATCCAGCCCTAACCCTGAAGCAATACGGGATACATAAAATGAACAGAGTTCAGGTTGTTCCATACTGCTCAAAAAACGGGTAGTCCAATCCATTACATCACGGGGAGCATACATGCTCACAGTAGCCGTGCAAAAGGATAGCCCGTCTGGCGATTGGGCAAGCAGGTCTTCAAATGCCTCTACGCCCCGCTCGTGTAAGAAACTGTCAATGTCTTCACCATCAGGCAAAAGAACAACACGACATTTCATGCCTTTTGCCAAAATCATTTCACAACTTTTTAACGCTGCTTTGCGCCCTGCTTCATCTCCATCAAAAATGAGATCAACAGAAGAACAAAAGCCGCTCAGTCGTTTTACCTGATCCGGCGTAAGAGCAGTGCCGAGCACCCCACAAGCATTTTCAAAACCAAATTGATGCAGAGTAAGCACATCCATGTACCCTTCTGTAAGAAAGGCACTTTTGGTTGCTGATATAGCTCTGCGAGCCTGAAAAAGTCCGTAAAGATGCTCGCCTTTTTTGTAGATTGCCGAATCACTACTGTTGATATACTTCGCTTGATCACTTTTTCCAATGATTCTACCGCCAAAAGCGATAACTTGTCCGGAAAGGTTCTTGATCGGGAAAATAAATCTTCCACGAAAGCGATCATACACACGTCCGCGATCATTACGTGACAACAGACCAGCCTCAGCAGCCTGTTTCTGAGTCATCCCCTGTGCAATAAGTGCATCAGAAAGGGATTGCCACGAATCAGGAGCCCAGCCCAGTTCAAAGCGTTCAACAATCTCAGGCGCAAGCTTGCGCCCTTTTATATAATTTCGACACTCCCGTGCATCATGCTTGGAAAGATTTTGGCGAAAGTGATTTTTCGCAATGTCATACATAGCATAACATTGCTTTCGAAAATCACGCTCCTCTTTCGCACGAGGGTCTGGTTTGTACTCTGCAAGTTGAACTCCGGTTTCTTCTGCAAGTTGTTGCAGTCCTTCCCGAAATTCCAATCCATTCACTTTACAATAAAAGTCAATAACATCGCCAGCAGCCTGACACCCGAAACAATAGTAAAAACCTTCTTCCTCATTAATTGAAAAAGATGGTGTCTTTTCCTGATGAAAAGGACAAAGCCCCATCCATCTGCCTCCGGCATGGCGTAATTCCATATAGCGCCGTGCCACATCGGCAATATTCAGTCGGGCTTTTATTTCTTTGACAGCAGAAAATCCGCTATTTGTCATGGCTGATCCAGAGTCGTTACGATACGTTTACGACATTATCGCAATTCAACAATAGTCATCCCGTCACCGCCAAGATCGGCAGGAGCAAGGCGGAATGATGCAACGGAAGGAGAATTTTTGAGATACGAATGAATCTCACGGCGCAATGCACCAGTCCCTTTACCGTGTACAACTTCAAGCTCTTCAATATTGCTCAGCAGAGCCTTATCTAGAAAAGAGTCAAGTTCGCTTATAGCTACATCAGCACGCTTTCCACGTAAGTCAACCCTAAAAGAAGTTTTACGTTCAGCTTTTACTGTAGTCTTAGCGGCTTGAACAGTTTTATTTCCTTCATCGGCAAACGAAACATCGTGCAAATTAACCCACATAGCAACGCCGGAAAGGTTAATCTTCACCTTTGCGCGTCTTTCATCAACTTCTTCTACAACACCTGATTTTTTCCAAGGATTGTATTTTAATGTCTGACCGGGTTTAATTTCCTGTGGCGCGAGAGCCTCTTTTTTCGGCTGCTCCGCCTTAGTTGTTTCTGCAAGCTTTTGACGGGTTTTCGCCAGTTCTTTAAGCGCCTGCTTATGGGTAATTTTCTGTGTTTTTAAGTCGTTCAGAACATTGTGAGCTTCTTTTTGGATATCGCCAAACAGTTTATCACGCTCACGTTCGTACCGAGCATTCATTTTTTTGCGACGCTCTTCGAAACGCTGACGTTCATTATCAAGCTTTGACACTTCACGTTCACGCTCAACAGCCAGAGTATTCAAACGGTCAATCAACGCAGAAGTATCTTCACCGTCCATCAGCAAATATTGCTCAGCACGGCGGAGTACATAGTCCGGCATTCCGTGTTCACGGGCGACATCAAGAGCCTGAGACGCACCGACCTGATCGTACGCAAGACGGTACAACGGCTTCTTTGTACTCGGATCAAACAACACAGATGCTGCACGAACCTTATCGTTCGAAAGTGCGTATGCCTTTAATGCAGGGAAGTGAGTAGCAGCACAAATAAATGCGCCACGCTCTAATAATTCGTCAATTACGGCCTGAGCAAGAGCTGCGCCCTGTGCAGGGTCAGTACCTGCACCAAATTCATCAAGAATAACAAGAGTGCTGTCGTCTGCTGTATCCCAGATGCCGCTCAAATTTGTAATCTGTGCGGTGAATGTTGATACATTCTCTTCCAGACTCTGCTCATCGCCAATGAACGCAAAAATATTTTTCCAGAAAGGTATGCTGCTACCTTCTTTCACAGGCACAGGCAAACCGCTCATTGCCATAATAGCAATAAGTCCGATGGTTTTAAGACATACCGTCTTACCACCCGCGTTGCCGCCACTGATAAGTAAAGCAAACTGCTCTTTCTGAAGCTCAAGTGTTACAGGCAATGCACCACCTTCTGACAAGGCAAGCAAAGGATGCAACGCATCAATAAGATGCAATTTTCCCGCATCACTGAAGTCCAGTGCAACGCCACCGAATTTAGTAGCCAGCGCACATTTCGCAAGAAGAACATCGACATGTACCATCAAACTGTACACACCGTGCAATGCCCCGTAATGAGCACGTACAAGACCGGTAAGAAATTCAAGCACCTTGTGCTCTTCCTCACGCTCTTGTTTTTTCAGTTCTGCAAGTTCGTTGTTTAGATCAACAAGGAACATCGGTTCAAAGTAACACGTCTCGCCTGTTTGGGAATAATCATGAATAATCCCCTGAACACGCCCTTTGAAGTTACTTTTAAGCGGCAGAACATATCTGTCACTGGAAAGAGTAACGTATTCGTCCTGAAGGTACTGAAGGATGCCGTGTGAATTAACAAAATCTTTAACTTTACGGGTACAAGTCTGGTGAATTCGACGAATTTCCTGACGTATCAGTAAAAGTTCTGGGGAACTGTTATCACGGATAAGACCATCATCCCCGACACAACGGGAAAGACCGGATGCACACTGCTCCGGCCACGGAAAATTATCTACCATTGCTAACAGCAACGGCCATGGAGAATCATCGGCATTAACGCGGATAGATGCCCGCAAGTCACGCGCCTGCACAAGCACCTGACGCAATGCCCAAAGATCATCAAGATCCAACACTGCTGAAGGACTGTCGATAAAGCCGAACATTCCTGCAAGATCGGGGAAAGACGTAAGCTTTACAGCAACGGTTCGTGCCCACTCCTGCCCTTGTCTAAAGAGCTGTGCATCTTTTTGTGCTTCATCACGGGTAGATGCAGGAGCAATGGCAAGACACGCATTTGCGCCAGCCTCCGAAACAGCAAAGTCCGCAAGGCGCTCAAGCACCTTACGGAACTCTAAATTGTGTATGGTACGCTGCTCCATAGAATTATGCGAGCTTTGCGCGAACTGATGCGCTCAGTTTTTTACCGTCTACGCGACCTTTGTATTCTGCCATAATAGCATTCATTACTTTACCCATATCTTTCATACCAGCAGCACCAGTTTCAGATACAGTTTTAGTAACGAGTTCTTCAAGTTCTTCATCGGAAAGCTGGCTTGGCAAGTAGTTCTGCAAAACTTCAAGTTCTGCTGCTTCTGTTGCTACCAAATCTTCACGATTAGCCGCGCGGAACTGTTCAATAGAGTCCTGACGCTGTTTTGCCTGCTTCATCACAACTTCAAGCATTTCCTCATCGTTGAGTTCACGCTTAAGATCAATCTGCATATTTTTAGCAGCAGTTTTCAGATGACGAAGTACACCAAGTGCAACTTGCTCCTTGGCTTTATAGGCAGTAATGTAGTCTTTATCGATCTGCTGAATAAGGCTCATGCTGTCACTCTTATGTAATTTTAGCATAGAATAATGCGGGGATCCGAAAACCGAATCCCCGCCAAGAAGCATCTATAAGATGCACCCGCCGTAGCGGTGAACAAGTACTAGATTAGTACTGATTCATCTTTCTCATCTTCTTAAGAAGACGTTTACGGGCGGCTGCTTTCTTCTTCTTACGCATTACGCTAGGTTTTTCGAAATGCTGACGTTTTTTCATTTCTGAAAGAATGCCTGCCTTTTCAACCTGCTTTTTAAAGCGGCGAAGCGCGATGTCGAAGTTGTAGTCGCTATCATCAAGATATACGCCTGGCATGAAATATCACCACCTTCTTTACTTACTATCCCAAACAAAAATCATGTTTAAGACAAGAGAATAACTTACGTGCTGATTTGTTTTTTTGCAAGCATTTTTTAAAATGTATTTATAAATTATATAGGCAAAAACGCTTAGCAGTTTTTTCACCTTACGAGACAGAAATGAAAACACGCTGAAGGCGCAGCAACACTCAGTCAGACATAGCTGCTACTGCCACCATTTTAAAAAGAAGAAGATAATTGCAACGCAAGGTCGCAACTCAGTAATACATCCGAAAACAATAAAAAAAGCCTACTGCAAGCAGTAGGCTTTTTTTAACAAACTGTCCCGTCCTTGAATAAGTTCACAAGAAAAGGACTTATTATGAGAAAGCAAACAAGAACAAAGACTAAGCGAACACAACGGGACTACACATTAGGCTTTAAACTGGCTGTTGTTGCTCAAGTGGAGAGTGGTGACATGA
>NZ_JAOARI010000029.1 GCF_025210605.1 Halodesulfovibrio sp.
ACATATATAATACAGAACGTCCTCACCTGAGCTTACAGATGAAGACGCCTGGATACGTACATCAAAAATGGCTGCAAGACATTCGTCCTACAGCCATCTAGATAACCTTATTACCCGTCAACTTATTCTAGGACGGGACATTCTACTTTTATTTTACTCAGGCTTTTTCAGCGCTGCATCTACTGCGTCTGCATCCAGAACTTCTAGGCAGTCATTGAGGGAGCGCTCTAGCGAGTACCATGTGTGCTTAAGCTCTGGGTACTCTTCGCCGAGCTTTTCGTGCAGCATTCGTAAGGTGCTTGCTACATCGTACAACTGAGTAATGGGATCTACGGTGATGGAAATGTTGTTCTGTGCCATGAGGCACCTCCTGCTAGATTATGTTGGTTCAATCTGTACCGTGTTGAATCAGCACAAATAAAAAAGGTCGGGAGCTTCAACACCGTCTAGCAGAACGGCAGAAGGCTTTCCCCTTACGGGTATTGTATCACCTTCGTACTCCCGACCAAATATTGGTAGATATAAATTTGATGCGTTACTTTCGCCAGATACACGAATCCTAGGGACTCACGAATCTATACGATAGACGCAAAAAAAAACACTTCTTACGGGAGCGGGTTCCGCTGCTAGAGGAAAAACAAAAAACCTAGGTGTGTTGAAGCACCTAGGTTGAAATATGTCGTTTTTTTTGGGGGGTGTCAAATGGTAGGGTACAACTACCACCATTAAAAAAACACTAAGGTCGATACTGCGCAACATAATCAATAATATAATCTAACAACACATCATCGTCATCATTATCAAGATCATAATCAAAATAATCTTCAAGCAATCGACGTCTTGCATAAGCAAGACTATCATCAAACAACCTTTTAGGTTGAACCTCTTCCAAAAACTCAAATACACTTGGGTCATGGACTAACCGTTTTACTCTCTTTCGGATTCTAAATTGGTCTTCATAAGATATTCCAAGAGAAGTAGCTTCTCCTTCAAAAGAACTTTCATTATCCACCGCTAACCTAATACGTTCCGCTATGCTTTCCAAATCCAACGATTCCAGAGCAATAACACTTTCTAATACAATATGAGACTTAACATCATCAACTGAAGCTTCATCCAAAGCAACATTTACGGCTTCTGCTGCTTGCTTCAAAAACTCTGCCGAATCATACATTGAGAAATGTTCAATATTTCCTTTGTCGCAAATTTCTTCACGTAACTCAGCGCGTGCACCAATTTTTTCTTTATTTGAAGATTGATCTAGATGCCACCAGTCTTCTTTACCATCGTCGGTAACAAAGACGATATTTTTTATATCATCTTCCGCTTGTGCCATTTCGATCAGCTGCTTCCAAATGATCAGGTCTCCAAGCTTATTAAGATAATTCAATCCAGCATAAGTAAATTCAGGAATCTCAGCCTTATCTTTCTTTTCATCTCGATAGCCTGGAGGAACTTTAGCTTCGAATCGCGTTTCCCCCTCAGCTACAAGTGCCTCCATCCATTCTTTGCTGGGAATGTCGCCGACCCGACCATCAAACAAGTCTGTGATAACTCCACGTATCGGGTCATTCTTAGGAGCTGCAAGCTGCGACTTATTAAGCTCTTCAATCTTTTCTTTGTATTCCTCGAGAATTGGAGAAAGCTTTTCGCGATATTCGTCGGTGATCGTCTTCACTTCAGGAATACGTTTGAATAGCGCCTGATCTTTCACCTTGCCGAGTTGCTCTAAGCAGCTATCAGCAGTGCTCTTCAAAATATGAAACTTCTTCTTTTCACGACGCAAGACTGCAACCCTACGACGCTGGTACTCAAGCACAACGTGGTAAGGGAGCCAAAGCTTATCTTCTAACTTTTTCAGTGTCTCAAAGAAGTTTTCACGAGTTTTATCGTGATAATTATACAAGTTCAGTAATACGTTTGTATCAAAAATAATGCGTGTAGAGTCACTCTTCAAGACTTCATCAATTCTACTTTCATCACTGTAAAAGCCGCGAAATGTCTGGCGCATAAAAATTCCCCAAGAAACATATTTCAATTTGTTTCTTGGGGTTACTTGAAGTACCAAAAAGTGTAAAGATGCACTTACAGTCGACTTTTAATGCGGAGCTAACAATGACAGAAGAGCAGTATCAAAAGTTTGAAAAACATTTCGAACGAATTTCAAGAAAGTTTCGGTGCTTCAAATTTAATGATTTTTTTAAAATGGCAACCCAGCACATGCACAACTGTGAGCACAGCAATCCAAAAAAAAGAATTACGAAACACAAAGCATGGAGTCGTATGGCTCCACTTTCTTGTTTTAAAATTTGCTGCATGCAACTGTGAACGCTCTGCGCACAGACGAAAATTAACGCATCGCTTCTATTCCCAAATCTACAATTAAGTATTTAAAATTCAAGCTTCATATCATACAAACATGCTGGACGAAGGGGTTGCCTCAATGATGGCAGCAATGCTTCCACCACAGCTAGATTTTCAAAGCAACTTTAGCAGAAACCATGTTGCTCGCATGAATTACCTATTTTGCAACTCTCCTCACTTTGAAAAGTATTTTACCGAAAAATACCAAATAACTCCTCAGCTGTTTGCTGAGATGCAAGTTGCTATCAGCACAATGGATTCTGTGATTGATGTAAACAAACGAAGCGCTCATATTAAAATTCTTAACTCAGCCAAGTTTTCTCTTGATGAGATTGTTAAATTCTACAGTGCACTATGTAAGACTCCACATGAACTCACTGAACTACTGAAAGATCACGCCCAAAAAGCCAAGAGCAAGCTATATAAGTTAAATGATCGCTCCCCCATCATGAACTACCCTTTTTTACTTGCAGAAAACAAACTTTCATTAATCAGCTACCATGCACTACAAAGCTCTGTAAGTAACTATTTCTTTAATGAAGTAAAATCGTATGGCAATGATGATGTTTCAGATGAGCTAGCCAAGAAATTCGAACAATTTCTTTAAAAAGCACTAGAAGATGCAACAGATTTTAAAGTACTTTCTGAAGCAGAAATAGAAAGTACATACAAAGTAAAGTCGGAGAAAAAGACAGACGCGCTACTCATTGAGAAATACACTGCGATAAGCTTTGAATTCAAATCAACTGCACTAACAGGCACAGCTCTTTTTGCCCCTACGCCTAAAATTATTCCACGCGCACTAAAGTCAACTATAGTCAAAGGTATTAGACAAGGTTTTAACCTTGCAAAAGTTGTCAAAGAAAAGGGTGATGCAACAAATTTCATTCATATTGTTGTCACCTATTCGCCTTTATGTCTTGGATCACCTCAAATGACTTGGAATGCATACTTTAAAGAAAAATTTGACCGTGAAATTAGTAATGGGTCAATAGATCCTACAATACTCCCACCTGAAAACATCTTTATACTTTCTATTGATGAACTATGCCTACTTGCTCTATGTGCCTATAATAACGATGGGAGCTATCTAAAAATCCTTCAAGAGGCGATTAAGCTGAATTCTGACCCAAAAACATCAGCCTTTTTCATAACAAGCCACTTTTCTAAATGGAAACTCAAATCTGAGCATCTGCCATTTATCGAAACTGAAGCCGAAAAGCTTTATGCGCAAATTGAAAGCCGTTTTTAAAACAAAAAATCTCCCCCAACCATTGGCTGGGGGAGTTTCTATTTACTTCATTTTTTTATGGTGCCCGTTGATCATCAACCCACGAGAAGAGGAATAATGCTTCCACCACACTGAGCGTTAGACTGATGGCATAAAGCAGGCCCCATATTCCGAAGAATGTAAGCTGAGCGCCCTCTTCCTTTAGATCATCAAATAACAAGGCAAACCCTAGCACAAAAACCTGCACACGAATAAAGTGTGCAAAACTACCACTTACTTTCAAGTACGGGCTTACTTTCACAGCATTATGGGTTCCGCTCTTCAATATTGGATCATCTCGTCCTTGAAAAAACGCAACGATAACCGCAAAACCAGTTAAACTAACTGCAAGCAATGCAGGAAGAATAGTAAGGGCATATTGCTGCCAGTACATTGGTTTATTTTTCGGCATGACAACAATAAGTAATGCAACAATGAAACTGCTCCACAGATACCCAGAAGTGAAAAAAGCTTTCCACCCACCATAACAATGCCAATAGCTGCTATGTCCATTTGATTTCTGCGATGTAGTTTCTGTCATATTATCTACTTCTTAATTGCCTGATTAGCGTTTGGCCTCTGTTAAGCAAATACGCTAACATTGTTGTTTGCTGCGGGTCATATTTAGTGCTGTCTACCTTAGGATAAGACGCTGTAGATTCATACACTTTTTTAGTGCCATCATGCCCTACTGCGCTAACGGAACCGTTTGAGACAGCAATATCCATAAGAGCTGTAGTTTCTTCGTCTGGCTCAATACCTTCTCCGTCCTTACGACCTGTCATTTTCTGATTAAATCGCGCAACATTTTGCGATTGAATCTTCTCTTGCAGCTCCTGAGCTAAGTCACCAAAGGCATCTGGATTTGGAAGAGAGAAATCAATCTCAAGCTTTGTCTTGTTAGGCAGGCGCAAGATTCGCGCAATAGAATCTTCATCCTGTTCAACCTCTACAAACACTTCACCGAACGCCTCTTGGAACTCAGGCTGGTTAACCATGCGGCGGAAGCACTTTGCAAAGTTTTTTACCCCGGGACCATCGTTAACGATATACATAAGACGGTGCCCTTCTGGATAAAACACAAAGTTAATAGTTTTCATGTTTGGCTTCAGGTTAGTTCTAACAGGGGTAATGGGATTACCTTCCTCATCCAGCAGCGGTTCTAAGCTACTCATGTCCAGCCATTGGCCTTGAATCTCCGTGTAGCTAAAGAACTGTCCTATCATTCCATTTTGATGAGCCCCACCAACAGCTTCAGAACGAATAAACTTTACCTGCCGTTCACCAAGCAATTTTTCTTCTGGCTGTAATTCGTTCAGCATTTCAAACAGACGAATATAGTTTTGAGGAGAATGAGGAGGTCCAATTTTAATATTCAAGATTGCGAGCTTCAAAGTTCGTTGTCTAGCCATGCGTTATTCCTTCTTGAAATGTATATAAAACAACCTAAGGAGATTAACGCCTAACAGATAACAACTAAGATGTTAACACCTACTTACAACATCTCCCTCTAAACCAACCTACGGCTATTCTCTAGACGCCCTCCTAACAAGTGTGACTTGTGTGACCCTAGCCATTTTTAAAAGATAACCATTTAAATTAATTATTAAATAAAGGTCACACTACTAGTGTGACCCAAATTAGGCAAAAAATAAAATTTACGAATATATTCATACACTTAAACACAACAACAGGGTCACAGTAGTAGTGTGACCTAGTGTGTTTTTGCGCGTTCCAATAGGTACTGTGCCAGCTTATCTACTCTCTGTTGTGTCATTTGCGGAAACAGAACGCTCAGCGCTGCACCGCATGCGACAATTTGCGCGTGGTTCTTTAATATACGCAGGTTCTCCAATTCATGCCCGAACTGTTCCTCGTACCGGCTAAACGCTACAAAGTAGGTATCTAAAATTTTCTTTTCCGACCGCAGGGCACAACGCAAAAAGCCGCCTACGTTTTCGGCAGTCTGTCTCTCAAACCATCTGGCTAAATCTCTGGTGCCCACGCTGTGATGATCTTTACTTGCATGGCAGTAAACAATACGCTCCAGCAATGCTTCAGAGCCGCCAACCTCTGCGTTCTGCGAGATAACAAGCGTTCCTTGAAAGATTGTGTCGTACACCTCGTTGCCGCCATTATTCACGCCTCTGGTGCCTGTGCCACGCCCGTTGTAGAACGGCTTGCAGTGGTCCATGTCAAACATCTTCACTCTGCCATCTTTACTGCCGTTATCGCGGTCGGATTCAATAAGAACAGTGGGCAGATTAGAAAGCTGACTAAACGCCCTGCGCTGCCCTGCAGCTGTCGCTTTCAGAATATCAAAACCTTCATATCCATTACGACCTGTGCACTTCCATAAAAATTCAAGAATGGTAGATTTGCCCGCCCCGGGTTCACCAGTGAGCTCGAAGAACGGAAACGACTTCTGCTCCTCACGGATCTGTTGCGCAAAGAGCGAACCGAGCCAGAACGCTAGCAAGGCAAGTCCCTGCCAGTGGAATGCCTTCACGTAGTTTTCCAGCCAGTTTGGGTCGAACACACCATCTGTAGTAATGTTTAAGCCCTTCAGGATAGGACGTATGCCTCTATCACCAATCTGGTAGTAGCCTTCGTTGTTCATTTTAATCTGCTTGCCTTTGTAGAAGGCTGCATCATCAAACAGATAAGCGTTTACGGTGGGCACGTAGCCTAGGTATTTTACTGTGGTGTTGCTTTTGTCCTAGGCAATGTTGAGCCAGCGTTTTCGCAGATGCAGGAAGTCGCCATTTGTTCCGGAGAAATCGCCACCGGCTGTTTTGCTCAGCAATGCAGCTGCAAAGTTTTGGGCGCTGGAAAGATACGAGCCTTCCAACTGAATAATTACGGGCGCCTTACGGGGGAAATTAATACGCATAACGTAGTATTGTTCCTTTTCCATAAGCTCATCCGCCTCGTGGTAAAGCATCTCCGGAAAGACGTTACTTATATTAGTTACGTCTGCATGCTGCAGGAAGATGTCCCACCCTTTTGGTGACTCCAGAATGACTCTACGCCAATCCATATCTTCCTTCTGTTCCGGCTTGTCCTTCTCTGCCGAATCTTCAGCTGTTTCCTGCTCTTCTTTATTTCTACGCACAGCAGCGGCTGTTTCCAGCGCTTCTTGAAATTTCTCTCCGCACTCGATGCGGTACATGCAATTGTCGAAATCAATAATGTAGTAGCGTAGCTCGTGCCGCAGGTAATGGTGGTAGGCTTTTTCGTTCGCTGTAGCCGCCATAAACAGCCGACCGTAGTACAAGCAGTTCTTAATGAATGCGCCGGTGATGGAATTGGTGCGGTGGTAGTCGTCCCAGTCTTTTCCGCCAGAAGGCAGAATCAGCACTTCGCAGCGCTCTCCCATGTTCTCAATCAACCGGGCAAACTTCTTCGCAGCTTTTTGTCCTGCAGGATCTGCATCAAGTGCGATCGTCCACCGGATGTTTTTACCCTTGTGCTGCTCAATAAACTTTTCAGGAAAATTACTACACGACCAACACGTGGCAGCTTTGCGCCCCGCATGAAGTAGCGCGACGTTGTGAAAAAATCCTTCTACCAAAAAGCAGCGCTCGCCTTTCTCCAGCTGAAACTGCGGCAGTGTCCACGCTGTGCCTTTGTAGTCACCTTTAAAATTTGCTTTACGCCTTCCGGAGAGCGGATTGATTAAGCGTTCCCACCATGCAGAACGCTCCTCGTTCATATACACGCGCACTGTTGGAGTCATATGCGGACTATTCGGATACTGGAAGAAACCCTGCTCATACACACCGCGGAGTTTCGATATGTCGAATCCACGATTCAGCCCAAGGTATGCCTCTGCAGTACGGTTGGGCTCTTGCTGAGTAGGCGTGTACTTTTCTGCTATGTTTTCAAAAAGCTCCGGAAGCAACTCGCGCGTTGTTTCTTCCCATCCACATTTATTCAGCCGGCTACATTTAAGAATCCAAGGCTTTTCGATGCTGGTGAAAAGCTCGTTCTTACCGCACGAAGGACAAGGGCCACCCCGAAGGTAGCCCCCTTGTTCTTTTAATGTAAAACGCGCATCACCCAACAACGCCTTAACAATATCCGCCGCCCCAACTCGATAATCTGAAGAAGCAATCACTGTTGACATTACTGCTCCGCTTTCAGTTTGCGTTCAAGCTGGCGCAGGTCTGCAATCATATCGAGCGAGGTGTTTACCACGTCGTTTAACTCGCCGATAATGCGGCGGAGCTCTTTGGGCTCGAGCACGCCATCTGCAACGGCGCTATGTGCTTCCTGTCCTACATCGCTAGTCTCACCGAACAGCTTGCTGATTCTAAAAACAAGGCTCTGGCAGTCCACATCTGCATGCTTATGTTCCATGCCATACTGCATAGCCTGAACCTGCAGCCAGTTGATAATCACCATGTTGCCCACGGTGCTGCAGAATTTTGGGAGATCTTCATAAGTAGGAAAATAACGTTCCAGGCTAAATACACGCTTGGTGTGGGATTCTGCCCAACCCATTTCTTTGGAAAGCTTCTGCCAGGTCATGCCGGAACGCTCGAGCGCCAGCTTAAAAGCATCCTCCGGTCCTATTTTGTGGAGTGAGTAGCAGTTATCGCGAACCATTGAGCCATCTGTGTACGTTGAATTCATAATATTTCTCCTAATAATAAGACATAAAACTGTAGTGACTGCGGGAAAAAACCTAGACTGGCTCGCAGTTAAGACTTGCCGGAAATGATGCGGGTATCTGCCTCGCGCAGTGCAGCTGCCATTGTTTTGCGTGAGACGCCGTGCTCTTCAGAAAGTACGGTCAGCAGCATTCGCAGGCGCATTATCTTTGTTGCCTGTGATACCCGATGCATCCCGAACTTGTTAGGATTGCACCGCTGGTAGCGAAAGTGGCGAATGTCCATCCGCATGTAGCGTGCCGCATTGGAGTAAGTTTTAAACCTTGCCTTAAGCCGCTCGATGTTTTTTTCGTAAGCTAGTGTTTTCATGCGGCAAAAGTTAGAGGATTTTTCCCGTTTTAGCCAAGGGGCTTTTTCCCACTTTTCTTAGGGGAAAAATTCCCATACAAAGAAGGAATGAAGAATAGCATGGCTTTTGAAAGAAAATTTGTGGAAGTGTTATGCGAAAAGATCGAAGAAACAGGCATTTCGCATAACGAATTTGGAAGACGTGCCTTCGGCCCACCAGACGGCGGAAGACTATGGAGAAGCATTCGAGGAGTGGAAGGAAAGAATAAACCCCGGAAGATCGCAATTCATGAAGCCTACGATATCGCGCAAGTTCTGGGCACAGATCTGCCGACGCTGTTATGGCACGTAGAGAAAGAATTTAACCAGATATAGAAAAAGCTCGAACCATTACGGTTCGAGCTTTTTCTTTATTCTACAACTACTGTTCGCTGTTATCTTTCGCTGAATGCGTTGCCTCTTGCTGTTCTATTACAGTCAGCGCTACCTCCAGCCTCGAGCACTGATCAAACAAAATATCCCCCAATCCCAACGGTGCATTTGTGGCGCAAAAGCGTACTGCTGAAATGGCTTTGTATATTTCCTCGATCGCTTCAGATTCTTTCATACATCCCCCCGCCAATGTGTGTCTTTTTAATTCCTGAGTCATTCACCGCCGATACTCTGCGGCTTTCGTTGCGTCAACCAATTATCTTGAAACTTCTAGGGAGTTCCGTTTCACTCATGAAATATAGTAACCGGGATTTTTTCCCTAAACGCTTATTGATACTTAGGGAGTGAAGCCCTATGCTTTGTCTCAGCTAAGACATAGAACAACACACTGTGCCAACTCTTAAAAATACCATGTCGGCCTCCGGATTAAATTATGGCATGGTGCCTAAAAAGCGAATCAGAGGAGGCCGACATGGTATTTTTATGCAACCACCTCGCTCCAACACGTTGGGGGTACATTTTTTTCTGAAAACGGCTAAAAGTCGTAAAAACAGATGATTAGCAGTGCTATTGGATGTCCTCTCTCTCCGCCAGAACACGGCTAAATAAAAGGTCTTCTCCTTAAACAGAGAAGTCCTTTTTTTGTTTTTCGTGACTCGTAAAAAATTTGTGACTCGATTTGTGACTCGATTTTGCAAAAATTTTGTCATCCCCGCTCACCCCGAACCACCAAGCTACTATTTGTAACTTTACAAAGTCTGCGATACTACTCAATGCTATATACGGAACTACCTTCAACCTTGCCCTAATATAGGTGTAGCATGAATAAAAATGACGAAACCGCCTACGCATGGTCAATTATCATGCAAAAAATCAGATCATTGCGCGACGAAAAGCATACTCTCGAAGAAATAGGCAACATTATGGGTGTTCGCAAAGGCACTGTTTCACGCTGGCTTTTAGATAATGAAAACAGAGTCGGTGGCGAGAACACGACATTTGGAGATATGCTTCGATACGCCAATGCACTCAACATTCCTCTTGATGCACTCACTAGAGATGCTTTTTTTACAACAAATCCCGCTACAACGCAGCGCACCCCGCCGCAACCAGCAGTAGAGAATCCTGACAACATAATTTCGTTTACCGCACCTGAATGGATGATTAACGCATTAAGCCAGCAAGCCGAGCTACTTGAAATCAGCAGCCAGTCGCTCATTAAAGTCTGGCTTGCAGATAAATTGAACACACTTAAGCGCCAATAACATTTCCACCACGCGCCGTAGCCTATATTTAAGTATAGTATGAAAATATACGGTAGCACCAATTGATTACATCATCCTCACATTATTTCGCTTTGTTTTTAGTATGCCATGCGCCTAATAGATTACTACCTAACAGCTCTCTGATGCTATCAGCCCCCTCCGTTTAAAAAAACAAGCTACAGACTCTATTCTGCTGATACAAAAAAACCGCAAAGGTTCTCAACATATCGAGAGCCTTTGCGGCAATATACCTGTCTAGTGCAGATCAAGCTCTGCACTTGCAAGTTATGTTGTCAGCTTGAACTTAATGAACCTTCAAGTGCTCAATAAGCTTCTGGAGTTCTGTTGTCATAGTAATGAGCTTGCCCACAGCATCTTGAGCGTGCGCCATAGACTCTACAGTTTCGGTTGCAATACGGTTTACGTCTTCAGAACCACGGCTAATCTGCTCGGAAGCAGCAGACTGCTGCTCGCTTGCCGCTGCAATAGAATTCACCTGATCTGCGTTCGTAATAACAATGTCAACAATAGAGCGTAATGCTTCACCTGATTTTTGTGAATACTCTGTGGATTTTGCGACAGCTTCGGAAGCTTGATTCATGCACTGTTCATTTTCGCGTGAAGCGTTTTGAATTGCTCGAATAGCTTCGTCTACTTCGGTAGTTGCAAGCATAGTTTTTTCTGCAAGCTTGCGCACTTCGTCTGCAACTACGGCAAATCCGCGCCCTGCTTCGCCAGCTCTAGCCGCTTCAATTGCTGCGTTTAATGCAAGTAAGTTCGTTTGATCTGCTATATCAGTAATGACAGTCATAACAGACTCAATATTTAATGCGCGCTTACCCAAATCTTCGAGGCTATCTCGCAACCCGCTTGAATATTGGTCAACTTCAGCAATAGAGTCCATTGCAACTTCAACCACAGAAGCACCGCTTTCTGCTTTCTCACGCGCAGCACTCGCTTGCTCTGCTGCCTCGCCAGCACTTCTCGCAACTTCCAAAACGGTGGCGTTCATTTGCTCAATAGCAGTCGCAGAGTCAGTAGCACGTTCCCGCTGAGCATGTGACCCATTTACTGCCTCCTGAACAAGTCTGGATAAATCTTCACTGGCAACCGTTACACCTTCAACAATTCCTTCAAGCTGTTCCGCTGCCTGCAACATGCCTTCACGCTTCGCATTTTCAGCTTCCTTACGAGCGTTTTCAGCATCCTTCATAGCAATTTGTGCTTTTTTCGACTCTTCTTCAGCTTCCAAGGTTTTGCTTTCTGCCATTAGAATCATTTCTTTCAGGCGAGCAACCATCGTGTTCAGTGAAACAGACATTGCGCCAATTTCATCTTTTCGCTTAAGTTGCAACGTATGATCCAAATCACCCGCAGCAACCGCTTCAGCAAATACCACACATTTTTTGACGTTTCCTGCAATGCTGCGCACAATAAGGAATACAACTATCCCCATTGCTAAAATACCGCCTAAACTGATTGCAATGCTACTTGTACGAATAGCCGCAATCGAAGAAAGAATATCATCTTCGTTGGCAGCAACCCCTACAACCCAACCTGTTTTAGATTCAGTTTTGTAAAATACCATTTTGGTAACGCCATTCGCAGAAAATCGAACAAGCCCTTCTTTGTTACGGCGCATCTCTTTGCCCCAATCATTATCAACGGGGCGCTCTTTCATAATACGGTTGCTGTCTGGATGTGCACATAGATAGCCTGATTTTGCCATCATAAAAGCATGACCTGTCTTGCCCAGCTTGATAGAATCGACAAACGATTTAGAAAAGCTTGTTAAATCGACAGCACCAACAAAAGCACCTTTAATCTCACCGTTAACAAGGTATGGTCGAGCAACGGCAACAATAGGCTTACCAGTCACCAAACTTTGTATAGCATCTGATACAGTTGCCCGCCCTTGAATGGCATCTCTAAAATACTGAAAAGAAGAAAGGTCGATATTCGAAGTCGTACTCTCTCCTACAGTAGCACGATAAACTATTGGCTTACCGTCAAGCCCAAATAGACCGACACCATCGTAATATGTGTAGGCTTCCTCGAAATTTTTTAACGCGTTCTGTGCTATCCGCAAATCATCAACCTGTTCGCTATCAATAGATGCCAACCGGTTAAAAACAGAAAATCCTTCAAGCTGCATTAAATCTGTTTGGATCCCCACAACCCAAAGATTCAGCTTTTTTTGAATGTTTTCTGCTAATTGCTCTGCGTGATGCAACGTTGCGTCTGTTAATGCCTTTTCAGCTAATGTGAAGGATGTGTAGGTTACTGTTCCAAGAACCAAGCACATTGCAACTAATGTAGGGACTAAAAACCTGTTCCGTAAATTCCAATTCATAATTTTCCCCTTAAATTAACCAAATGGCACAATCTGTATGTTGTCCCGTAATGTTGAATAATTGCGCCAGCTATCCTTTTCCACCCGCATAGAAAAGTTCAACATTATCGATTAGTACGCTCAGCTTTCACGCAGCTTTCGGCATCGGCAACAGTACAGTCAGTATAAACTCACTGACCAGTTAAACAGTAACACTCTCATCGGGAACCAATTCGTTTTCTTTAATTGCAATTGCAAAAAAGTCACTAGGCATGATCGTTTGAATGTACTTGTTGCCTGAAAATCAAAGGAAGAAGTATCGGCATTGCAACTTACTACACACAAAAACTTATGAATGACTCAATATACACGAAGAAATCTACTCTTCACTATCTTGAGCACAACGAACTGCATAAAAAAGTTACACAGCCATTAATACAACTCTAATGATCTCTCATAGGTTATTGTGATAGTAATAGCGAATACTTTGCTGCCGCCAACATTTTTTCTGTATTCATGGTACGTTTTCACCACAAAGCAGATTTTATTGTAATCTTACAGTATGACGAGGCGTATTGTCTTACTGTAGATTTCCCCCCAATGATAAAAGCTGGCTTAGCATAAGCGGTTGGCTCAACTATCATAGAATAAAAAACTTAACAACATTAATAAATTAGTTAGCACTTCAAATTAAAAAAATCGAAATAATACATTAGTAATAGAAGTTTTACTTCTTTATTTGGAACTACAACATTCACTGCATATGTTTATCATTTTATTTTCAGTAAGGTCATACTTATGCCAGCAACAAAAAAAGCTTCTACTTACTAATAGAAGCTCTAATATAAATATGCTCTAACGTTTTGAAATCACTTATGGCTCGTTACAGCCTCTCAAAAGTAATCACTAAAAAACTTTCACTGTATGCACACAGCCTGTTAATGCAACGAAGAGATTGTACTTATCACTCAGATATAACGAGCCCCTGCCGTTTAATCTCATGCCAGATAAATGGTGCGAACCGAGCAATTTGTGCGTTTGTCAAAGCATCCTCGCGGGTACGATCTTTATATCGAGCATAATATTCAGCACGCTCACTATCGAATGCTTCTTTATCCAACTGCAATACATCTAATATAATGTATGCCTGCTCTTCCTGCTCCGGTGTTAACTCTTCTGAGACAGCTATCATTCCAGTTTCCAGCATCAATTCGAATGGATAAAAATCTAAATCGAAAGGACAAACAATAACTTCCTGCCCACGATTCGAATTCACACGTCTGTCAGCAAGCAAGTAATTTTTCCATTCATAGGCTTGCCACGCATCCTGTGCTTTAGGAATAAAATGTTCTACACTACCTTCACGGTTACCCGCCCCGTCTGTATCTGGGTCAAGGTATACGGCGAGATATGCACAAATATCATGATAACTTTTATGCAGCATCGGAATAGCTCTGCTCCAATATCTTCGCCAAGAGAAATTAGCAGGCGGAGGATCTCCTTGCTGAACATGCTTTCGTTTTAAAAACCTTCTTCCCGGTTGCCGTATTAATTTATTAAATTTTTTGGGCTCTGGAGCTCGAGTCACCGGAATCATAAATTCCATCCCCGTTTTTCTGCCCTACTTCGCCAAAAAGACCAGAACGGGTCTGCTTGGTGCAGTGTCATCACCAGCTTGCGATGCACTAGCTGCGCTTCTTTCTCGTCTACACGATTGCGCACTGCCAATTTTGCCTCTTTAATCGCATCCTCACGCTGTTCCGAAGAATCTGTTTCCAAACCGAAAACAGGGCTTGTAAGCCAAGCAGCCGAAGAGCCACGACGAATCCATTCTTCTTTTTTAAGCTCGATTTCGCACTTTTTTCTATTTAAATCGAAAGAGTACAGCACATCTTCGGTTTCATCGAAAAAAGGCTCCAACGATGCTAATACTAATGGAGCATGTGTAGTGCATATGAGTTGGGTAGAAACATTTTGCCCCATGAGCAGATTACCCATAACAGACTCTAGAGACTGCAAAATACTGCGTTGCCATTGTGGATGTAAGTGAGCCTCGACCTCATCGATAAGCAGAATAATATTGCCCGATGGCTTCATTGAATATTTGTCACATAGCTCAATATGCTCGCTCCATGCCCAGGTAAGAGCATAAAGTAATGAAAGAATCTTTCGAATACCGGCAGAAGCATAAATTAACGGAGTCTCTTTTCCGAATTCAGATTTTATTGTTGGAAACTTTCGGCTATCGTCCGCTTTAACTCTACGTAAGTTCCCTATAGAGAACGGTTCATTTTTGGGAGAAAGATGTCGCACACCTTTTTTCAAACACGTATACGAAAAATTATCCTCACGCTGCCAATCTCCCCAATCAGATATTAATCCATTAAACTCTTGTCTGCGCTTCTTCTGAACTCCATTCCATAATTCAGACTGCGAATAGATGCGTGTTGTAGTATGTGAAAAGGATAACTGCATCTGCTCATAGTTATGCACCCGCTCCTGCATAAGTTTTCGAGCATACGCATCCGCTTGCGCTTTAACCGGATCATACATTGCAACGGTACCATCATACTTCATATAGACAACAATGGAATCACTGGGTGCATTCCGCCCATTTTGCCCCCTAGTATCCGTGGGCATACAATTCCAAACTTGCCCTAACCGCTGAAACACATATTTCTGAATCGTATCTTCAGTAACAATTGAGTCAAACTTCCCAATAATTGCGGACTCGTCAGCATTATATTTTCCATGTTCAGGTGCAATAAACGAACTCGGCATTGCCATTTCACCTGCCCATTCTTTTGTGAGCATCCACCATGCAACATCCAGAACGAAACTCTTCCCCAATCCGTTATCGCCTGTAAAAACAGTCAGCCTGTCCCCAAAGTCTATTGCTAGATGCTCAGAGGGTCCGACATTGCTCAGTGCTAAAGTTTTAATCATCAGCTTCTCCATTATACGACTCGGATGCACACACACAGCCTACAACACTAAAAAAATCTTCCAGTTACTATAGTCCACTCAGGTCTTTTGTCCAGTAAAGCATACCCTCTTTCCTTCTCTTTTCATTCGCACTCAGCACCTTAGATTCAAGCTCCACAAAAAAACGAATCAACCTGACATATACAATTCCACCATCGACATTCGTCTTGTAAAATTACAAGTCCATACCCATAACCGTGCAAGCACCACAGCAGGAAAAATATATGCAAAAAGTTACCACACAAAGTGTTTTCGACTCTATAAAGCAAGACTTCGGCTGCTCTGTTGGATTAACCCGTGAAGATTATGAATTATGCGCTGCCCGAGAGCATTCTTCTCAACAGAACTCGCCGGAACATTGCAGGGGAAAGCACATTTGCTTTCTGCGTTACTCTGGACATTGTGGAGCCAGCAACACAGGACGCCTCGCATATATCCTTAATCCTGATAAAAAAAATAGCTACGACATTATTCTCCGCGTGCACGTTGTTGTCGGTGAGGAAACAGAGTCCCGCGAAATGCCGCTTACACTCCCGCCAGCATCTAAACTTGGGTTAAGCTGCACAAAAACATTTTCTAATCCAGAAGCGGCACTGTGCTACACTATTATTCAAGAAAAAAAAGGAGTAGATGACGCTTTTGCATAAGTATCGTCATCGTGCCTTTCAAGCTAACCAAATGACCATGACGTACTACACGACATGCCCCCGCACAACATCTTCAAAATACGTATTTTATACGAACAGGCTGATTAAAGGTATTAACTATGGGACGTGGGCAGAAATACTATCAGTAACGCCCCGCTTCCAGTACTCTTGTAGTGCAGAAAATCACAGGGCTATAAACCACTTGCCCAGTGTATATGCAGACACACAATGTATGGAGGCTATGCATGAAGTATATGTTTTTTCTTCTCATTTTCTATATAGCCATCGCAACATTTGTGCTGCAAAAAGTTCTCGGTTTAGCTCAAGTTAGCGACGCGATATTCCCGGGCATTGCAGCCGGAATTTTGCTTACAGTTATCCATAAGACTGTGAAGCGAAAACTCAAAGAGCGATGAGACAAACTCCACTCTCCGGCACAACGACGCACAAAGCCCCCGAAAGTACATTTCGGGGGCTTGCTTTAGCACACAGGAAGCAACCCCATAACATCTAGAAAAATATATATACAGCAGACGACATTAGTTGTCCTTGTTGGTTATTCTCAACACTACATGGCAATACGCTCTATTTGACGCGGCAGCCCCGCTCTATCCCCACGGTTACTAAGTACGCATACCGACTTTCCGTAACGGGCATGTTGCCCTATATCAAAATGAAACCATGACATGCCCCCGAACGCTTCAATACGCTGCATAAATTCAAATTGAGGGGCATTAACATCGGTAAGCATTTCATCCCACAGTTCATCTGGAGTTACCGTTTTGAATTTACAGTCCATTGCACGAAATTGCTTGTGCTCTGAAAGCATTGCCCCTTCACTACAGTCCAGAGGTCTCCAGCCTGAGAATCTGAACATATGCGGTGCACCCTTCTGCCACTCATGTTCTTCATAAGCATGCCAATTGTTGATAGAGCAAGCCCCATACCGTTCCCGCAGTCTGTCTAACGTAATAAGAATACGATAGTCGAACAATCGGAACAGTACATTTTTATTTGAACGGTATACTGTTGCATATAACTCAGGCAACAAAACTGGTGGCGGCAAGAGCTCTTCAATTCTAAAATACCGCGGAACATAGACACTCCCCATTACTTGCCTCCACGCCTGAATGATCTCAATTCAGCCATATCTTTTCCCTTGTCTGAAAACATCTATACTCTTCGAGTAGTTATACGCCTAACCTGTACTTAAAAAAGCACAGATACACGTTGTCTCCCTGCATCACGCGAAACCAACTCAAAAAATTTCGAAAAAAGAAACCGCTTCACCATGCCAGATTCTAGCTATCTAAACCAGACCCCAACCTTCATTTGTTCCACCTCCATACCCACACGTTTCAACTATGCAATGTTACATAGCAGACCTTTGGCATAATTTTCCAACAATCAAATTAAAATCTCATTATACCCTGACAAGCTTTTTCATGAAGCGATGGGAGACAACACTAAGACCATCATACCACCCACTTTTCCCCAACACGGCAGCATGCCTAACGTCCCTCCTCATGTCCTTTCGCATTAGATTTTTTCGTGAGCAGAAAAAACGCTTTCTCTTTAATCAAATATTGAATTTTTTCTCGTGAATCATTACAGTCACTCGCGAGGTGAACATGCTAAACAGATTTTTATTAATGCTCAGCAACAGTGTCCTTTCTTTTACTCTTTTTTTTGTTATCTTATTTATACTAAGCTCTTCTCCATACCTAGGCTAAACAGTCATTTGCTGTCTGCCTTTTAAATTTTCTTGATACCACTTCCCCTTCTGCTCATATATTCGGAAGAGGTACTCTTTACTTATGTCCGCAAAAAAAGCCGCTCCTACATATGTAGAAGCGGCTTTTTTATGGCGTGCTGCCTGCGTGATGCTTTAACCTGCCAAACATTACCACCCTGTGCATCAAATAGCCGGATGATAACAATTTAGCTAACATGTGTGCCCCGTTACAGTAGTAACAGAGTTTTACCTTGTTACAGAGAGAGCACACACATGAAATATATTCTCACAGTTCTATGCCTGCTAGCCCTTTTAGGCTGCAAGCCTGAATACTACTTTCCAGACAAAACAATCCCGATGAATTATGCATTGGCAGCGAAAACACTAACTGATTTTCAAATATGTTATGGTCTAATGTCACAGAACTATAGTCTTGCGTTAAACCAAATGCTTGAAGACGGACGCTGTATTCTTGCCACTAACAAATTCTTTGTCCCTATCGGCACACCTACTCGCGATCAAAATTTTATTTACGGTATTATTTACCCTGACTGCGAATACGTATTCATTAACCAGAACTGGTACAAATACTAATACTAGTTGCTATGTATATCGCAATCGAATGCCACAAACCGTTTCCAACAGTTCACTAAGTGACAGTACTTTATACATAGGCAATTTTACACGGGGAGCAATGGCGGTAACATCTATCGCCTGCTCTCCCTTACTATTTCTCGCGTGTCCGTAAAGGTATACGTTTCCGCTAGCATCTTGCACAACAGCCGTAAGTATAAATCGTATATTTTCGGCGTGTTCTCTTTTTTTTGTATATGAAAAATCTATTGGAAATCCTTCATCAGTGAACCACAAAACAGTATGTGCAGAGCTAGTGTTGCGCGGATTCACATACTTTTTACGCTTCCGTGGTGCAACGGTGACCTCTACGATGCCCCCACTTCGCCTTTGCGTAATTTCTTCTATCAATTGCTCGTAGTTCCGTGCAATACTGCGTCTCCACCAACTATTCACAGCCAACACCACGACTACGACCACACCAATAATCCAGTACATACAACGCGCCTCCGTATTCGCACAGAACTAACTTCACTGTGGTGTGTTTCTACATTGTATGCTCAAGGGCTAGATCGCGCTGCATCCCGGCAAGCTAGAGATACAAAATATGTTTCGACACAGCAGCACTGCGTTGAAACATTTTTTTGCTTAATACCGCCTTAAGAGAAATAAAATAGCAGCAACGCAAGGTTGCAATGTAGCAACACACCTCTAATCAATTCATTTCTGACCAGAATGCTACTTTTCTGCATATCGATAAAGATATATCTTGCCTTACATATTGAAGATGATGCAAAAGAAAATACATTTTTTCACTCATGGCGGCAATAGCATTACGTAGAACACCTTGCTATATCGACAAAAAAAGAGCTGTATAAAAACAGCTCTCGTTACATTCATTATGCATGTCCCGTATGCTCAATCGGCATAGGAGACGATGTCCCCCCATCGTTTGTCGGATATATTTTTTTCTGCGGCAAGTTATACAACTCTGCGATACGATTTTCAAATTCGTGTAAATTGGGGACAGTATACCCCGCAGCTTGGATGCGACGTGCGCTTTCGTATGCTTTGATCCCTAACCCCAACCCTGCAACGATAACGTTTATTGTTTCCTGTGCACTCATTATGATTCCTTTATTACAACATAAGCTATTTATAACATGTTGTGAGTTGATTAAAAGATACTATCAACTATCGATGAACAAATAGCTAGCACAGGATTTCATATAGTGCCATGTGTATACACGTGTATCCACACAACGTTGCATTTTTTTATACTTGCAAAGTTTGCTGCGTTTTATTTTTAGTCATCAGAGCAAATTCTTTACGCATAAACGAAAGGTACATTTCAACCGATACTTCTTTATGCCCACATTGCTTACATACACGTTGACGCACAATACAATTGTCATCAGATACATTTGAACGCGGAACATGCGTTTTTGCTCCGCAGGCAGGACATAGCAACATCCTTTACCTCCTTGTTAATAAGTTCACTGTCTGTGTCATTTGCACGACACTACCCGCATCCAAATCAACCTGTAGTAACAAACTTGAAGTGATAAAAAAGATGCAGGCTTCATCCACTTTCATGCAATCTCTAAAATAGTACCTTCACCTTACTGTAAGATACTAAATAAAAATTCTTATCTTTATTTTATTTTTGTCTTTTTAAACAAAACAACATTGTAAAATTCTATAAAATAAACACTGAACACACTTAGCAACTACTATATGACAAATACTTTCCCTTTTAAAACAATCAGGACATTCCAAATTAATACAATAACCACACTTGGTAAATGTACTTTATTTTTTTCATATTCTTCTTTTTTCCAGTGAATAAATAAATACGCAAATATCTTTTTATAAGCCATTTTGACACTGCTCTTTACAGTATGATATTAATTTTTAATTAATTTTTGCAAACTGTAGAAGCACTTACGTTCCAAAACCGTTCATGCACTAATGTTGCGTCAACACAACAAAAAAAGTCAAGCCTTATGCTAAGACAACACAACAAAAAACGCACGACCTCCCGAAAGATAGATAAATACGATCCAGAAAACGCGCAGGCATGGGCAGTCATAATGACAAGAATACTAGCCTTACGTACACAAGGCAAAACAATGCAGCAAATAGGTGATTTATTCGGCGTAGGACGCGACACCGTATCCCGGTGGATAAGCAAGGAATTTGGAGGAGAAAAGACGACATTTGGCGACATGCTACGCTATGCAAAAGCACTGAACGTGCCGCTCAATGAGCTCTTAGGCGAACAGACCCAACCCATGCCAATATCTCAGTACAACAAAGCAGTCGGGCGTATTTTAAAAGAATTTGCACAGGACAGTGATATGTCAGCCACGGACATAGCTACACGCACTCCCCTTTCTATTACAGAAATCGATGCTGTCTTTTCTGGAAAAATTGCCGCTACGCCTGAGCAGCTTTACAGCATCTGTGCCGCGATAGAAGTCAACGCTACAATCGTATTAAAGCGGGCAGCAAAAAGCACCTCCCCAGCAGCATAGCACCGTTTCCTACGTGCCGCATTCACACCCCGCCTCGTTCTCAAAGGTTATTACCGTGCAGCCTGTCGGGCACTCTCAAGAGTGCCCCCCCACCTACCTCTCTTAAAAAGCCAATACGATGCGTCAACACAACAAAGGACTTATGCAACACTGCTTACAGCAGTAGCACCTTCAAATTTAGCTAAACAGAAACCCGTCCTCTAAGAAATATTAAGTCATTAATAATGAGTGACTTACACTTTATTGTGCAGTATTTTATTCACCAGAGAATATTTCCATTAACATATGGCAAGAGAGTGTTGCGATGCAGTACTATGACGATCATGCGTTTGAATATTCACAAATGACGCTGCCAATCAACTTGGAAGAACAATATGCAAAGTTCTTGCGAACCATTCCAGCAAACGGCTTCATCCTAGACGCTGGCTGCGGTTCTGGTCGAGACGCGCACTACTTCCTTGAAAAAGGATATAATGTAGATGCCTTTGATGCCTCAGCAAACCTAGCGAGACTGGCAGGAAATCTGACGGGTTTAAACATCCGCCATTTACGCTTACAAGATTTTACTCCACGTCCGATCTATGATGGAATTTGGGGGAACGCATCTCTATTACATGTTCCGAATGCCGAACTGCACGATGTTCTCGTATCACTTAAGCAATCCCTCAAACCCGGTGGAACATTTTATTGCTCATTTAAATACGGCAAGCAAAACTCTACAGATGATGCAGGACGAAAATTCACCAACAAAACCTGCGAAGCACTTGATAGTGATTTAGCAAATGCAGGATTTACAGCACGCCGTTCAATAACATTACAACATTCCATTACACCTGATGGTATCCCGCAAGACTGGGTTGCAGGAATTGCAATCGCTCCATAATGTTATTAGCCCTCGCTAAGGCGTATATCACCACTGGAAAGAACGTATTTCTTACAAAGAATACGTTCTTTTTTCTATCTTCATCCTTCCAACCTGCCCTCGTCTCTCCTCAAAAAAACCCAAAAATTTGAGATCTGCATAAAAGCACATTGCCATCGCACATTGAGACACGATGGGACACACTGATTTGCACTATTGTGCAAAAATCACAGCTTCAACAGCAACAAGAGAGCAATCCCCCCCGCCTGAAAACTGAAAGTCAATACTTAATGATCTTTTTTTTGCCTTATCGATGTATATTCTCTACTCATACAGTAGAATGATATAATAAAATGAAAAATTGAATTAGAATGATGTTACATGACATGTATTACATCTATTTCTACTTCATAAGAAACCGTTTTCACTACATCGTTGCATTAGTACAACATTTAAGACTGCAAACTTATCCTGTATACACCTCATCTTTTGAGAAAACAAAATGCCATGTATCCGGTTACACGATTTTTGTGTAAAAATTTATGTTACAGGAATGTGACAATATATCGACAAAAGCGTTGCAACATCGTTTTTTTTTTAGTAGCTCATTTTTCGCATTGACATGAAAGCGTTGTACACGCTCTCAAATGTTGACGCATTCTAACTAAGTTGCTGCTCTATACCTTTAACCTATTTGGAGAGAGAGGATGATTGGTATTTTCAAACCGGCACCGCACATTGCTCGCGTGCCAGAAGACCAGGTGGATGCAGAATACAAGAGAAACAAAATGAAAGTTTTTCTTGGTATTTTCATCGGCTACGCTGCGTACTACCTTGTACGTAAAAACTTTGCACTTGCTATTCCAGATATTCTTAAAGAATACCCAGAATACTCCAAAGCTATGCTTGGTACCGCAATGACAGGTTTGTCTATTGCATACGGTGTATCCAAGTTCATCATGGGTTCTATCTCTGACAGAAGTAACCCTAAATATTTCCTGCCTTGTGGCCTGCTTCTTTCCTGTGCGATTCTTGCTTTCACTGGCTTGAACCGTTGGGTATTCGAAAGCGTAACTCTGCTTGTTGTACTTATGACTCTGAACGGCTGGGTTCAGGGTATGGGTTGGCCTCCTTGTGGTAAAACCATGGTACACTGGTACTCCACCAAAGAGCGCGGCATGACCGTTGCTGTTTGGAACGTTGCACACAACATCGGTGGCGCATTAGTTGCTAACCTCGCGTTCCTCGGTGTTATGATGTTCAACGACTGGGGTGCAAAATTCTACTTCAACGCATTCGTTGCTGGTGGTCTTGCACTTCTCGTATTCATTCTCATGCGTGATACTCCACAGTCTTGTGGTCTTCCAAGTGTTGAAGAATACCGTAACGATTACCCAGAAGGCTACGACGCTAAGAAACACGAAGAAACCTTTACTTTCAAAGAAATCTTCTTCGAGCACATTCTTACTAACAAATACCTCTGGGCGATCGCTATTGCTAACGCATTCTGCTACTTCGTACGTTACGGCGTAGTTGACTGGATCCCTACTTACCTTCAGGAAGTTAAAGGCTACTCTTTCAAAGAATCTTCCATTGCATGGTCACTCTTTGAATACGCTGCTATTCCAGGTACCATTGTTTGTGGCTGGATGTCTGACAAAATCTTTAAAGGTAAACGTGCACCTGCAACAATCCTCTTTATGGCTCTCACCATGATCTTCGTTGTTGTATACTGGTTCAACCTCAGCGGTCCAAAATGGATCGATTACGTAGCACTCGTTGCTATTGGTTTCCTCGTATACGGTCCAATCATGATCATTGGTCTGCATGCACTTGACCTCGTACCTAAAAAAGCTGCTGGTACTGCTGCTGGCTTCACCGGCTTCTTCGGTTACGTATTCGGTTCCGCTATTGCTGGTTCCGGTGTAGGTTGGATTGCTGATAACTTCGAATGGCGTGGTGTATTCATCACCATGGTAGCATGTTGTGTGCTCACCATTCTCTTCAGCGCATTCACCCTTGGTCACAAAGCTGAGTCTAACGGCGCAAAATAGCATGTGATCTAAAGTTTTCTTTTCGTCAAACAGACGAATAAGATACTTGCATAAATAAAAAGTCCCGCTTTACATAAAGCGGGACTTTTTACTTTTGAAATAGCCAATTAAAAACAGCTAGTCAGCACGCTGCAGCAACACGCTATCGCAGCCATCAATCTCTTCAATAAGAACATCCACCTGCTCATTTCGCGCAGTTCCTATCTGCTTGCCTACATAGTTGGCTTGAATAGGTAACTCACGATGCCCGCGGTCTACAAGCACCATCAATTCTATACGGCTTGGTCTGCCGTAATCCAGCACAGCCTCAAGGGCGGCTCGAATGGTGCGTCCCGTAAACAACACATCATCAACAAGCAGAAGGGTCTTACCATCTACTCCCGAAGGAATATCTGTTTCATTAATCATTGGCTGCACATCAAGCGTCGTCCAGTCATCACGATATAAATTAATATCCAGTGACCCGAAATCTACTTTTCGACCAAGTTGTTCTTTAAGAACAGCCCCCACGCGTGCAGCAATATTCACCCCTCTTCTCTGGATACCAACCAGAACAAGGTTACCGCATTCACCATGATTTTCTATTACCTGAAACGCAAGGCGGTCAATTGTACGCCGCACTTCGTCATCAGTCATAACAGTCTTAACATTTCCCATCTATCTGTCCTTTGCTCTGGTTTTTCCATAAAAAACTAATGCAGTGTATCGTATCGTTTTTTTCCTATAAAAGAAACAGCCACCATTCAGCAGTATGTGACTTGCATCATGGGCTTGCATCTTCTTTAATACTATAAGCAAAGGCTAGTTGACTTTGCGCTCGGCAATCTTACTTAATAATTTCCTAACTATTGCTGACATCTCAAATCTTCTATTTAAGCTGCTAGCTCTTACTGGTTACTAAAAGCTTCACCTGTGATAGTATGCTATACTGAAATGGATTATCAGCCTTTTGTTCTTTTACACGCTTAAAACATTTGCACGACCTTGAACGAGGCAACTTGCATTCTCGAAATTTTACATCGAAGTATTTAAAAATCTAATGCTGTAATTCCATTTCTATTGACAAAGCTAATAACTGTCTTTACTTGATATGAACAACCTACGTGGAGGAAATTCAATGTTTACATTGACTGAAAACGCCCACAAAGAACTTGCGGCGTATTTTGCAGATAAGGAAAAATCCCCTATCCGCATTTATCTGGCTCCGGGCGGCTGAAGCGGCCCAAGATTGGCATTGGCTCTGGATGAGCCAAACGACGAAGATTCCGTATTTGAAGAGAAAGAATTTACTTTCTGCATCAATAAAGACCTCATTGAAAAGTCCGGTAAGATTACCATCGACCTTTCTTACATGGGCTTTGTTGTAGAGTCTGAGAACCCACTCGGCGGCGGCAGCTCTTGCGGCGGTTGTTCCAGCGCTGGTTCTTGCGGCTAGACTAGCTCAGCTTATAGAGGGCGACTTCAACTGAAGTCGCCTTTTTTATGCCCTATAACTGGCAGATGTAGAGAAAAGCACCCAACATTGGTCAGTGCAGCAACGCTTGGTGCTGTTCGAGCTATATAAATAACTGATAGCGATGAGGCATAATGCATGCTCTTATCTATCCATCACACATTAGTTTGACTTTATTTCCACCCGACAGGTAGAGTTCCTTCACATAAATCTCGGAGGAACACACAATGTTTACGCTAACAGATGATGCACGCAAATCACTCGATGCACACTTTGAAGATAAAGAAATCGCTTCTATCCGTATATACTTAGCTCCGGGTGGTTGCAGTGGTCCACACTTGGGTCTTGCATTAGACGAACCATCCGATGACGACGCAGTTCTTTCTGCTGATCCATACAACTTTTGTATTAACAAGGATCTGCTCGACAAAACGGGCGCTCTTACTATAGACATGCGATGCGAAGGCTTTGTTATTGAGTCTGAGAATCCACTCGGCGGTGGAGGCTGCGCCGGATGTGGCGGCGGTTGCAGCAGCTAAGTAATCGAAAACACCGAGCGGCTTCTTTGGAAGCCGCTTTTTTTATATCTACAGGAGTTACTGACGTGACTTTTAAAGAATCAGTATTGTACGCAATTAAAACTGCACACAAGCAAAAGAAAGAATTTGTTGTAGGTAAAGAGGACGGGCGCTGGGAAGTTCGTGAGCTGGCAGACCCCCGTTCCGACCAGATGTCTCCGAGCATTATTGTCACTGGCAACGGTATTAAATATCCTGACGATGAGTACCTTTATGCGCAGTTAATCGAAGAAGGAGCGTAAGGCGACCCTCGTGCTATTAGCGCATATAGCTCTTTCCGCCTATGTTATCGTATCAACTCCAGCCATGCGTTCGCATCGCATACGCCACATTCTATTTTGCTAAGATCATTTTCAGCATCTGAATGAATACCAGCGATAGCGTCGCGCAACGCAACCACACGGTAGTCATGTGCTGCTGCCTCATATATTGTTGTCCGCACACAATTCGCAAACCAAGTTCCCGCAATAGCAACTGTTGTTACTTCCAATTGCGTAAGCAAGTCATCAAGGCACGTTTTGTAAAAACATCCCCACCTTGGCTTATACAAAATACTCTCTGTTGCTGAAATAGGTTGTACCTGCCCTGCACATAACAGTTCAGCATCAGCAACAATTCCCTCAGGAACTATTTGCGAAACCGGCTGCATCCCCTCTGTCCCTGAAAGCACAAGCTTTAAACCATCTTGTACTGCCTCACGCCTGCAACTATCCACACTCTCAGCATTGTTCTCCGGCGAATATATGCGAATCACATGGATAATAGGTAACTGACGTTCACGGTAAAATTGTGCAACTTTAGCCGTAACAGATGCGGCAGACGCTGCCCCAACACCTTCTGCGGGAGCTCCCGGCAACACAAAGTCATTTTGCAAATCAATAGTGATAAGTGCACTCTTGTGCGGCTGCGGAACTGTATATTTCGAAAAATGACTAAACATAAAGTAATTCCTGTTCAAAAAGTTACGCAAAAAAAAACCGCACAATGTGCGGTTTTTTTATTTAAGACTGGCTATTTTTTCAACCAAGGCATCATGTCACGCAAGCGACCACCCACCTCTTCGATCTGATGAGCAGCTTCTATGCGGCGAGTTGCTGAGAAGAACGGGTAGTTAGCCTGAGACTCAAGAATAAAGTCACGGGCAAAGCGACCTTTTTGGATGTCTTCCAGTACTCGCTTCATTTCTTTTTTAGTTTCCTCAGTGATAATACGAGGACCAGTTACATAATCACCATACTCTGCGGTATCAGAAATGGAGTTGCGCATGTTGGCAAGACCACCTTCGTACAACAGGTCTACAATCAGTTTTGTCTCATGCAGGCACTCAAAATATGCAATTTCAGGCTGGTAGCCTGCTTCACACAATGTTTCAAAACCGGCTTTAATAAGTGCAGAAATACCACCACAAAGAACTGCCTGTTCACCAAAGAGATCTGTTTCAGTTTCTTCAGCAAAAGTAGTTTCAATAATGCCGGAACGAGCACCGCCAACGCCTTCAGCGTATGCCAAAGCCTTCTCCTGAGCTTTACCGGATGCGTCTTGGTGGACTGCAAACAAGCAAGGAACGCCACCACCCTGGGTGTAGGTACGGCGTACGAGATGACCTGGACCTTTCGGGGCTACCATGAATACGTCAACATCTTTCGGAGGAATAATCTGACCAAAATGAATGTTAAAACCATGTGCAAAAACAAGTGAGTCACCAGCTTTGAGGTTTGGCTTAATGTCATTCTCAAAGACAGAAGACTGGTACTGATCTGGGAGTAGGATCATAATAATGTCTGCCTGTGCAGATGCTTCTGCAGCAGACACCGGCTCAAAGCCGTCAGCTTTAGCTAAGTCATAGTTTGCTCCGCCGGGACGCTGCCCGACAACAACATTAACACCTGACTCGCGAAGGTTCTGAGCATGTGCATGCCCTTGGCTACCGTAGCCAATAATTGCTACAGTCTGATCTTTCAGGATTTCCAAGTTGGTGTCCTGTTCGTAGTAAACCTTCATCTCCACTCCCTGCCGTGCTGTGCACGGAACATATGTTAAGGTTATCGATAGTATATAAAAGCCCCCGCCTGAAGTGTAATCACAAGCGGGGGTATGCCAAGCGAATGATTCCTACTTTTCAGGCTGCATGGAACGTCGTAGTGCGACGGTTCCTGTGCGCGCAATTTCTTTGATGCCGAAGCGATCTAGTAGCGCAATGACTGCTTCTACTTTACCATGATCGCCTATAACTTCCAGCGTTAGTTCGTCGAAACTGACATCAACAACCTTACACCTGAAAATATCAACTATACGTAAAATTTCTGCACGATTGGATTCTGTAGCATTAAGCTTAATTAAAGCCATTTCACGTTCTACAGTTGTGCTGTGCTGCATATCAGTCACTTTAATGACTGTCACAAGCTTGCGCAGTTGTTTTACAATCTGCTCAATAATCTGCTGATCGCCACGCGTTACGATGGTCATCAGGGATACACCCTCTTCAAGAACTGGTGCAACATTCAGAGAATCGAGGTTAAAGCCGCGTCCGCTAAACAAACCGGAAATGCGGGATAAAACGCCCGGTTCGTTTTCTACAAGTACGGATAAGACGTGTCTCATAATTCTCCCCTACACCAGCAACATTTCTTCAAGAGAGGCTCCTGCCGGAACCATAGGGTATACATTTTCTTCCGGCTCAACACGAACATCCACAATACAAGGAAGCGGTGAGTCAAAAGCAGCCTTCAGTGTCTCTTTAAGTTTGGAGGCTTCAGTTACCCTATACCCTTCTGCGCCGTATGCCTCAGCAAGTTTCACAAAATCAGGCTGTGCATCCATGCAAGTTGAGCAATAGTTTCTATCATAGAACAGTTCTTGCCATTGGCGAACCATCCCAAGGAAACAGTTATTCAATATGACAATCTTTACTGGAAGCTTATGGCTTACAGCCGTCATAAGCTCCTGACTGTTCATCTGAATTGAACCGTCACCTGCAATGTCAATCACCAGCTTATCTGGATATGCCATTTGAGCACCGATGGCAGCAGGAAAACCATACCCCATCGTACCCAAGCCACCAGAAGTCAGCAACGTTCGTGGCTGGCGGAATTGATAAAATTGTGCCGTCCACATTTGGTTTTGCCCAACTTCAGTGCTGATAATGGCATCGCCTTTTGTCAGCTCAAAAATTGTTTCCACCACATGCTGTGGCTTCAAAGACTCTTCGCTGTGATAGCGAACAGGATGCGTAACCGCCCAGTCTCTAATCTGGTCATTCCATTTACCGTATTGGCTTGCCCAGTCAGTGTCCGCAAACTCTGTTTGCTGCACTCGTACAAGCCCTTGCAACGCTAGCTTACAATCACCGACAATTGGTACTTCAACTTCTACATTTTTACGAATCGAAGTCGGGTCAATGTCAATATGGATGATTTTAGCTGCTGCGGCAAATGAAGACAGTTTGCCAGTTACTCTATCATCAAAGCGTGCTCCCACAGCCAAGATGACATCAGCATTGCTTACTGCTTTGTTTGCAGCATAGGTTCCGTGCATACCGAGCATACCGAGCCATAACGGATCATCTCCCGGGAATGCTCCCAGCCCCATAAGAGTGCTGGTTACAGGCAACTGCATGGAGCGAACAAGTACTCCTAACTCTTCAGAAGAATTAGAAGAGATCACACCGCCACCAGCAAACAGTAAAGGACGTTTTGCCTTACTCAGAAGCTCTATAGCCCGCCGCAACTGGTTGTTATTCGGCTTATATGTAGGGTTGTAACTACGCATCTTGATACGTTCTGGATAATCGAACGTATACATCTGGTTCTGAACATCTTTTGGAATATCAACAAGAACTGGTCCCGGTCTGCCGGAACGAGCCAAGTGAAATGCTTCCTTAATAGTCGCTGCAAGTTGTGACACGTCTTGCACCAAGTAATTATGCTTGGTGCAAGGACGTGTTATGCCTACAATATCGACCTCTTGGAACGCATCGTTTCCAATAAGAGGAGTTGGAACCTGCCCTGTTAGAACCACTAGCGGAATAGAGTCTGAATACGCAGTGGCAATACCGGTAACAGTATTTGTTGCTCCCGGTCCGGATGTTACAAGACACACCCCGACATTGCCGGTAGCTCTTGCATATCCATCTGCTGCGTGTACTGCACCCTGTTCATGACGAACCAGCACGTGCTTTAAATCGTGGTGGTTAGACAGCTCATGATAAATATCAAGAACTGCACCGCCCGGATACCCGAAGAGAACATCAACATTCTCTTTTTTTAAACTTTCTAACAGGATTCTGGCCCCGGAATACTCCATTTAGATCTCCAATGCCCTGTACCGATCAAGCATTATTTGAATTTTAGTCTTACCGTCTAATTTTTGCTTTTTAAGCTCACGCAGAGAATGTTTCTCCTGCGGCGTTAAGATTTGCTTACGTTCAAGCTTATCTAACTGCTTTTCAAATAAGATGTGCTCATCCCAAAGCGCCTTGAGATTTTCATCATGGGGCAAGTGTTTCTCGAGTAATTCTACGTCACGTACTTCCATGATTGCTTCTCCTTTTTTGGAGGTTATCGGTGATCTTACTGGTTAAAAACCACCCATAGGGAATCGAAGGCCGCTACATTTACGAGTAACGGGAATCGTATATCTCTCAGAGTGCCAAGGCACTCATAACAGCATTCTCCAAGCATTACTTCTTGAGCTTTTATTGTGCTTAATCGGTGTTCTAGGTTTCTTTATATACTAATTTCAATTCTCCTGCTGCAACTATCTTCAACCTGTCTCCTTGACACCTTAACGGGTATACTAAGGTAGTCTACGTCCAACCACACGCTGCCAGACGCATGGTTAGCTCTGACAGTGTCACCGTGCTAGTGAATAGCTCCGGCGAGTTGGTACAAGGAACGGATAACAAAAATCTGTGCAAACTGAATTGCTAGCAGCAACACAACGGGAGACAAATCAAGCCCGTTGAAATACGTAAATGGCAACCATTTGCGGATACGGTAAAATACTGGCTCTGTGAGGTTTCTTAAAATCCGGACAATTGGATTGTATGGATCTGGATTGACCCAAGACAGCAGAGCAGAAATAATGACTACCCAAAAATATATATTCAAGACTGCGCTTAAAACCTGAGCAATCCCTACTACAAAATTCATCGCAAAAATCTCCATTAAGCCTCCGGGTTACACTCCCACACAAACCAGCTTGGGGAGTTCCACTAAGTTCTACTTGAACATTATGACGGTTTACTTATCAAGTAAAAAATCACGAAATTGGCAATTTTTTTTATTTTTTTGTAAACAATCTATAATTAAGACTACTTAATCCATTCAATAAGTGTCTGTTTAACCGTATTAAAATCATTAATATGAACGCCCCGCAGCGTTGCGCTCTTATACGCCCAAAAAGATATCCCAGCACGCTTGGCAGCTTCTTCATCAACGACACTATCGCCAATAAACACAACACGGTCTGCGGATTCATCCCAAGCTTTCATAATTTCCAGTGCCCCTTCAGGGTGAGGCTTACACTCCACTTTTGCAGCAGTCATTACAGGATGGAAGAAAGCGTCCATATTATGCTGCTCCAAAACCAACTCCATAGTATTTGAGCGGTTTGTAAACACAGCAAGCTTCAGCCCCAGTTCTGCCACCGCTTCCAAAAGTTCGTACAAGCCTTTTTCTGGTGTCATCAACGGCAAAACCGTTTTGACATAATCAACTTTCTTTTGTGCCATGGGTATCAAATGATGCTTCTCTTCAGGCACAATCGCTTCATAAAACCCCTTTACAGAGGCATAGTGCGCAACATCTTCCTGTTCCTTTGTTAACGGCGGCATGTCCATTTCTTCAAGTACACGGTTGTAATAGCCTATATTGCAAGCACGGGTATCAAACATTACCCCGTCACAATCAAATATGAGACCACCAAGCCCGTTCGGAAACATGTCGTCCAACAATTCAGGTGTAAAATTCATGTGCATGTCCGTTTCCCCCATATTTATAAACGGTCCCAAGCTCTTTAAAACAGATGCGAACAACGAAGTTTGTCCACTACAGGTAGACAATCGACAAGAACTTGTAGTTACGTGAAAAACATAAGAAAAACTTACTTAAATGTAGGTGAAATTCCAACTTTTCACAAGAACTACAACTTACTACAGATAAAAATCTCCATTTAGCGTAAGAAGTAGTTCCCCCCCCATCCGCTGTAGTCGATCTACTCAACTACAAAAATCTCTAACGTACGATTAAGACTTTCACGCCCTTCAGGTGCGCGGGTATGCCCCAACAACGCATATGCTTTGATAGCATATAATTTCCAGCTGCTATTTTGCGGAAGCGTAACGCCATACTCTTCTTTTGTGATAGCCTCTGGTGTAATGTCTTCGCCTTGTTCCACAAGGACATCAACGAGTTCTTTTTTCACAGCCACAAAGCGGGCATGCTCCGGTGCAAATTCAAGGATCGCGCTTGCGACTGCACGCCAAGGTACACCCAAGTCCTCTTCTACATCACCTTGCAACGCCGCTTTAGATTCAATACCCGGAAGTTCCTCACGGTCTTCTTCATCAGCAATCCCGAGAATGACATCCATATTAGCACTGGTTGCAGTAAACTTGTCCTTCAGTTCGGCAAGCTCTGCCACACGGCTTTCCATGTCCCACGCTAACAGCAATGTTTTTTGTGCCGCAATGCGCAGCTGTAACGCAGCATCTTGAACCGGACGTTCTTTTTTCTGCGGGATAAACTCACCTGTCTGTGCGAAAGCATCAAGATCAGCAAGTTCGTCTCTATCGGTCGCAGAAGACGACTTCTCAGCGGATTTTTCCGCTAAAACAACACCGGACATATCCCGTGCATTGCGGAAAGAAAATCCATATTGAAGTAACTCGTGCAGCTGCCCGCGAGCTTCAGCCTGATTCATAGGAAGCTCCGATGATACATAAAATAATGCACCAGAAGCCTCGCGCAACCCCGGTGAACAAAATAAAACATCTTCAGGCAAAGCAAGTGCCACATGCTGAGGTTGAACAGCTGGAATAGCGAGGATTATTTTTTCCAATTCAGATGGGTTCATTAATTCACCTAACTATTTTGAGCAGCTGCATGCTGCCCCATCGGTTTGAGAATGCTTGTACCGGCGGCAAACACCGGTACAAGCAGGCAATTTTAATACACAGATCAGATTCAATTCATACTGGCAATCTGTCAAATTATCATCGGCACACTGCTTACACATACTTGAGCAATACGAAGAACAAAGAGTTCCGGCAGGAAGCAACTCAGCCTCGTGCGAATCCCACAAGCGAATCACTTGTTCATCTGCTAAAGAAAATCGATCTGCACGGTCTATGAACTCGTCGTATGCCTTCACAAAACGAGTAACTTCTGAGCAAATCCACTCAGTATGTGCCCCGGGATTCAATTCCTCCTCATACACACAATGACCTTGTCTGTAGAATGCGCAATTTACTCCCGGCAGCCTTTGAATCTGAGCAACCATGCGCTAGCCTTCTACAACATCATACGGCCATAAATCCATACCGCCATCGAGAACGTAAAGACTCTTAGCACCAAGCCCGTAAAGGTAGCATGCAATGGAGTATGGAATATCAGAATTATGGCTCACAATAACAAGCGGCGTAAAGCGAGGAACTTCATCCTGCAATCGCTTCTTCAACTGAGTAAATGGAATGTTGTATGCTTCTTCAATATGTCCTGCACGCCATGCAATCTGGTCACGCAAATCAAGAATGAAGAATTTTGCGCCAGCTTCACGAGATGCAATTAACTCATCCGGTGTAATGCCGTAAATACGCTCTTCAAGCTTGTTAGACAGCATGGAAGCCGCTTTATTCAAGATTTGTCCACCAGCAGCCATATCAACGCCAGAAAGCGCCTGTACCGTCATATTAGCAGCAAGAGCAACTGCGGCACCGGAAGCAACAGCATCAATCCAGCCAGCATCCAGTCCACCGCAAACCTGTGCACCAAGCACAACGCTGGTTGCCTTATCGCACACAAGCTTTACAACAGCATTTGCGTGGATACCTGCAAGAACCGGAGCTGCATCAAACATGACAAATTCTGGCTCATATCCGGCTTCTACCGCTTCTTTCTGTGTTAATCCTGTCCGGAATGCTACACAGTCCGCAGCCTGATAACGAGATGAAGCACAGCTACCCTGCCATGCCATAGTCTGACCAAGGGCGATTGCACTCAACACACGACCATGTGCAACAAGAGAATCTACAGAACTTGCTTCAAAAGGAGCATCGGATTTTCCAGCCACTTCAGCGCGCTTAACCGCAACGGCTGAACCAAAAAGATGGACATCTTCAAGTCCACAAGAGAAATCTTCTTTAACAGCAATAAAGCCAGAAGGATCAAGATCAACGCCCTGTTCTGCTACGATAGGGTGCACAGCACGCGGCATATCTGCCCAAAAGAACACGTCGCCTTCAAGAACTTCTGAGCCGCAATTTAATGCGCGGACATCACCTTCCGCAGACAATTCAGGAAGCACAGCAGTTTCAGTTACAGGAACAACCCGTACTTTTCCTTCAGTGCCGGATTCTATTCTATCACTCACAACGTGCCAGAAATCAGGATCAAACTCTGAACATTCAGAACGTGCCCACGTTACAGCAACGCCAGCTTCCACTAAAGGGTCGATAAGAGACATTGCATGTGCGCCACCGTACACTACCGCTGTCTGCGGCTTGTAAGCTTCAAGCCATTCATCAACAACGCCAGTCTGCTCAAGCGGCCACGGAATAACATTCTGTGCACCACGAACAGAACGCGGTAACCGTGGAGCAGCATCAATTTCCATAATCAACTTTGTGTAGCGGATAGGAATACAGCCCTGCGGGGAAGACGCATGGACAGTTTTGTTTTCAAAATCAAGCTCCATAGAAGAAACTGGGAGCACACTAATCTGTTTAGCATCGAGCAAAACAGATGAAACATGTGCCATCGGATTAAATTTTCCGAATACACCCTCTTTAGAACCTTCTTCTACTTCAATCGGAACAATTAAATTAACTTCCGCAGAAGGAGCCTGTCTTTTAATACGCGCAGCAGTTTTTGCACCTGCCAGACCTGAACTTATAATAACAATGCGGTCCATTTTTACACATCCTCTTTTCGTAAAAAACTTAACAACGGAGTACTGCCGTTTTTCCGTTTGTTATTCGACATATTACGGGAAACAGCCCAAGAACAACCCCTTGACCTGTCTGCCCCCCGTGTGTATAGCGGCTTCATATCCTTATGGAGGGAACTATGTTCGGTATCGGTATTCCAGAATTATTAGTTATTCTTGTCCTTGTCTTGCTCGTTTTCGGAGCTAACAAGCTTCCTGAAATCGGCGGTGGGCTTGGTCGAGCCATCAAAAACTTCAAAAAGGCTACTACCGAGCCTGATGAAATTGATGTCACTCCATCTTCCGAAAAGAAGAAAGAAGAAGACTAAGAATCTTTTTTCCGGCTTACAAAAAATCCCGAAGTACAAAGTACTCCGGGATTTTTTGTATTGTATAACTATTTATTCAGCTGACGGTTGAAACTCGTAAGTCAACCCGCGTCCGTTTACATATTCAGACAACTTGGTAAGCACCACATCGATATTTTTAGATCGGATAACCCACCGTGCCACAACTGAGTCTGACTGGATAACTACCGCATCCAGAGTTGAAGCGGATGCAGAACCTACCCATTCACGCAGCACCCTGTCGAATGCTTCCACACCGTCAGGGAACAGCCAGCCGCGCACCTGAAGCACTCCACTCCGTGCATTCTCTGCTGGTTGCGCATTTACAGTTTGGGCAAAATACTGTCCCCATACTTCGTGCCACGCTGCATCAAGCTCTTTAGCCTGAGCAGAAATTGGAGCACCAGCGCCCTGCAAAGACAGCTCCCAAGACTCACCCGTGGTCTTCATAACCAAAACAAGGGGAGAATTGTAGTCAGGACGTAACCCGTACAGTTGGTGCAGACGTCCGATTCTATCCCACGTTTCGCTCTGAACACCCGAATACTGCGGGTTATACATGACAGGAGTAGTCTGAGTCTTGAAAAAGCCAAGACGCTTAATGACAGATGTTAATGAGGTTCTGTTTACCGAAACCTCCACGGACATCTCCTGCCCGTAGCCATCCGGCATGTGTGTAGAACCAAGCTCACGGTAGCTTAGCACATGTGCTTTTGCTGTCGGAGCAAGAAACTTACGCAGTTCCTCTTCACGCACATCATTAAGCGGATACCCGATAACTTCCAACGCTTCATCAAAAACAGCATTCGCAAATGCAGCTTGCAACGCCACAGGGCGCGTGCGAACTGTATAGGCTGCTTCATCAGCACCTTCAGGTATTGACTCAAACCAGACAGACTGTGCAACACGAGCCTGAGCAAAAGAACCAAGCATGAGTACAGCCACAAACGCCATACCGAAAATAAGTAATTTTTGTTTTATCATATTGAATCTACTGTATGCCTTACAATTTCAGTTGTCCAAATGTACTGTATCGTTCTGCAAAACACCAGAGTTTTATATACAGAGAAAGGTCGGAGACCTTACGGAATCCGACCTTTTTATTATAATTTGAGAGATACAGAGAGATTAGGGGAAAACCACATCAACCTGCTCAGCCTCTTGACTGCTACGTTTTTCAATACTGCCGATAACCCATGCGTTCTGGCGCATTGCTTCAAGACGAGACATAACGTCATCTTTATCTTCAGCACTGACAATCAGCACATAGCCGATGCCACAGTTGAATATCTGCAACATTTCCGGCCAGCTCAACTTGCCTTGCTCCTTTAGCCAGTTAAACACAGGAAGAATATCCCATGAACCGAAAGAAATAGAAGCGGAGACGGAGGAAGGAAGCACACGCGGAATGTTATCGTAGAATCCACCACCAGTAATATGCACCATGCCCTTGATATTAAAATCTCGCATAAGCACATTTACTGTATCAGCATAAATTGCAGTAGGTTCAAGCAATACTTCTGCTACAGTTTTATCAGTATCCGGCATAATATCATCGCCGGAAAGTCCACTTTCTTCAAAAAGCTTACGTACCAGTGTGTATCCATTTGAATGGATACCTGTAGATCCGATACCGATAATCGCATCACCCATGCGGATATCAGAGCCATCCACGATATTGGCGTTGTCAACCATGCCTACACAGAATCCAGCAAGATCATATTCGCCTTCTTCATACATGTCAGCCATTTCTGCGGTTTCGCCACCCAGCAGAGCCATTTTAGATTGGCGACATCCAGCTGCCACACCGGCAACTACCTGCTCTGCTTTATCTACATCCAGTTTACCTGTGGCAAAATAATCAAGGAAAAAAAGTGGCTTTGCACCTTGAACCAGAATATCATTAACGCTCATGGCAACAAGGTCGATACCTACAGTATCATGCTTGTCGAACATAAAGGCTAATTTAAGTTTTGTTCCAACACCATCGGTTCCGGATACGAGCACAGGCTCTTCCATACCCGACAGATCCGGTTTGAATAAGCCACCGAAGCCTCCGATGTCCGAAAGCACACCTTTCGTATGAGTATCGGCTACAACGTGCTTAATTCTATCAACAAGGGCGTTTCCTGCATTAATATCAACACCTGCTTCGGTATACGCTCTTGAACGATCTTCAGACATTATCTGCTCCTTGATACTAGTATGATAACAAGATCCTTCGGGAAGTCCGTACATAGGCTTTTACGAAACAAAGAGCAAGGGAGAAACACATGCACAGCAATTCAACTACACACACTTTTTTATCACTACCCAAACTCACTGCATCCGCACTTATTGTTAGTGCATTATGTGCAATAGCATTTACACCTTCTCTTGCTATTGCCAAAAAATATTCACAAGCCCCAAGAGAAGATACTGTTATCAGTACAGGTTCATCTGAAATAACTATAACAGATGATCCGCTAAGTGGTGATAGAATACTTGAAGTGAAGCCAGAAACACAAGAAGAAGAAAATTGCAATAAATACACTGACGGTCAGTACCCTATTATAATAGAATTGAAACCGGATATTTCAAACTACAAAAAGTAGGTGACTATGCATCCTGCCAGACTTTGGAGACCATTGGGAGAAACCGGCGGCTCTGCACCGGTCAATATTCAGTGCAGATTATGCAACCATTTTTGTAACATCGCGCCGGATGAAACCGGCTTGTGCGGTGTTCGGAAAAATGTAGGCGGCAAACTGTTTACACTGGTGCACGACAAAGTTGCAGCCGCTAACTTAGACCCTGTTGAAAAAAAGCCTCTGTATCACTTCCTTCCGGGCACAAACACTTTTTCATTCGGTACAGCTGGCTGCAATCTTGCGTGTTCGTTTTGTCAGAATTATTCCCTTTCAACCACACCTCGGTTGACTGGCAACATTACGGGACAACTCACCAGACCGGAGCGCATTGTCGCTCTGGCTATTGAATCCGGTGCAAAATCAATCGCATACACCTATTCTGAACCTACAGTGTTTTTTGAATTAATGGCTGAAACGGCAGAACTTGCCATCCAGCATGGGTTAAAAAACATTATGGTTTCCAATGGATTCCAGTCACCAGAGTGTCTAGCCGAATTGAAAGATCTTATTCACGCATGCAATATTGATCTTAAAGCTGCAACAGAATCGTTCTACCACACTATCTGTAACGCACACATACGCCCTGTCCTTCGCAATTTAAAAACTATTCGCGATATGGGTTGGTGGCTGGAAGTAACAACCCTGCTTGTCCCGGGAGAAAACGACAGTAAGGACGAAATAGAAACCCTTGCCCGTTTTATTAATGATGAACTTGGCAGTGATACTCCGTGGCATATTTCACGTTTTCATCCAACATATAAAATGCAAGACCACGTAGCCACTCCGCTTGAAGCACTAGAACAAGCCGCGGCTATTGGCAAAAAAGCTGGACTCCATTACGTATATGTTGGAAACATCCACGGGCATGAAGGGCGAGACACACAATGCCCTACTTGCGGCTGCACCGTAATACGACGCAAGAGCTACACAGCAGCCAAAAACGATTATTCACACTGTCCAGCCTGCAAAGCACATATTGCAGGCGTATGGAGCACTAATGATTTGCGTTAATACCGGAAATGGAAAAGGAAAAACTACGGCATCAGTGGGTCAAGCCATACGAGCACTGGGACAGGAGCAAACTGTCGCCTTCGGACAATTTATGAAAAGGGATAATCAAGCAGGTGAGCAGTATATGCTGCACAAACTGCTTGGTGAACTTTTTTTCGCCCCCGGTGATGGGTTCCTCACTAAACCGGAACAATACCCAGCGCACAGGGCTACATCAGAAAAAATTTTGTGGTGGGCAAAAGAGCGCATTCTTGAAGTTGATATGCTCATTCTTGATGAGGCTCTCTACGCATTATCTGCCGATCTCATCAAGCGAGAAGAATTGGAAGAATTAATAGCACTTGCGCGCAATAACAACACACACATGGTACTCTCAGGTCGCAATGCGCCCAAATGGCTTATAGAAGAAGCCGACCTTGTTACAGAGATGACCGAGATAAAGCATCATTATAAAGCAGGCATTCCGGCACAGAAGGGAATAGAATTTTAGCAAATTTTATATATTTTCGCTTGCCAGCAGGCGAACTTTCCTCTAAACACTTCTTCGCGACGGAGAGTGGCGCAGGTTGGTAGCGCATCTGGTTTGGGACCAGAGGGTCGCAGGTTCGAATCCTGTCTCTCCGACCACGGAATTTAAGCTCACAGTGCATACTGTGAGCTTTTTTTATATCCGATATAAACTCATCACTGATCGATCCTGCACTGCAATTTTCTAAAGCTACTGGTTCTTTTATGCGAACATCACTCTCTTCACCACTAGAAGTGATGCCAAATCGGTTTCAAGATTTTAGTATTTTGCATTTTTCTGCATTTTTTACTTGCATGTCATTCAAGTTTTCCTTAGTAATCTTTTCCGCGACGGAGAGTGGCGCAGGTTGGTAGCGCATCTGGTTTGGGACCAGAGGGTCGCAGGTTCGA
>NZ_JAOARI010000030.1 GCF_025210605.1 Halodesulfovibrio sp.
ATTTTTCTGCATTTTTTACTTGCATGTCATTCAAGTTTTCCTTAGTAATCTTTTCCGCGACGGAGAGTGGCGCAGGTTGGTAGCGCATCTGGTTTGGGACCAGAGGGTCGCAGGTTCGAATCCTGTCTCTCCGACCACGAATTTTAAGCTCACAGCACATGCTGTGAGCTTTTTTTGTTTCCACTCTCACCACATCGAATAATTCACACTCCTTCCTATAAAAAGCTTTTATTTCGAAACAATACGGCGTATCTACTCTCTTTGTTACAATCTTGTCATTTTTCGGGAGTATTCACTGTGGTTTTGCCTATCGGTTCTTTTTTTAATGTTGCCTGTATTGTCCTTGGGGGCGTGTGCGGTCTTGCTCTTGGTGGTCGACTTCCAGAACGCGTTCGAAACATTGTATTTTCTGGACTCGGATTATGTGTTCTCATCATTGGCATCCAAATGGGAATGCAAAGCAAAAACCTCTTAGTGCTCGTATTCAGTGTATTACTTGGCTCTATCACTGGCGAACTCTTAAATCTCGAAAAAAAGCTTACGCAAGCCGCCGACAAACTTAAGAACCTTATTCGATCAAATAATTCAAAGTTCACAGAAGGCTTTGTTTCCACCTCTGTTCTCTTCTGCATCGGCTCAATGGCTATTTTAGGATCTTTTGAAGAAGGGTTACGCGGCGACCACACCATCTTGTTCACAAAGGCAATTCTTGACGGTTTCGCAGCTATGGCGTTCGCCGCAACATATGGAGCAGGCGTACTTTTTTCAGCCATCCCTGTTTTTGTCTATCAAGGCAGCCTCACTGAGCTGGCAACCTATCTGCAACCAATTATGACCGACACCATGATGACAGAACTTACAGCCACCGGTGGCGCACTTATCATCGGGATAGGAATAAATCTGCTTGAGCTTCGAAAAATCAGCCTGACAAACATGCTCCCCGCCTTACTGTTTGCCCCGTTGTTAGCTGCATTTTGTTAATGCAGGGCTGCCTTCTAGCTCTACGCACAATTACGGCACAACTCTTTTCTCATGTGCAGAAAAACCACAGAGGTATATGTTGCCGTGCGCCCTATGCACTCTTTTCTATTGAAGTTTCATCACACTTACCCTGTCGAGCATTACCGAAAATACATATTAAATCTGCCAGCACGAAAGCACTGGGGCATCGACATCCCGCTCATGCTCCATTGCAGCTTTAATCCCCACTGTCAGCCCGCCAACAGTCGTTTCTAATGACATACTTGGCTTGCCAAGAAACGCGTCCGTTGCAGCAACTTCCGGCAACGTAGGCAAATGAATCCAACCAGCTCTTATAGGAAGGTGACTCGCTTCTATGTAGTGCAGAACACCATACATAAGATGGTTGCACATCAAGGTTCCAGCGGCATCAGAAATATCTGCCGGAAATCCCGCTTTTCGCATCGCCAAGACCATCGCACGCAATGGCAACGTTGAATAATACGCCGCTGGTCCTCCGGGAACCACAGGCTCACCCTGCTGCTTTAAGCCGTCGTTATCCTGAAGCCCATACCGAGTTGAATCACTGATATTTTGCGCAATACGCTCAATTGTGAGCATAGCCCTACCGCCAAACTCACCAAGCATTATAACCATCACAGGTTCAAACTCTTTAATCGCCGTTATCACCGTATTAATGCATTTAAACCAGTAACTCGGCGCTTCTATACCAACAACACGCGCACCAGCTATATTCATACCATCCAAAGCTCTTGCTGATTGATTCGCAGGATTCACAGGCGTAATTCCGTACGGTCCGAAGCCTGTAACTAAGATTGTATCCATCTAATTGCTCCTTGTTGCACTGATCCCCAGACACACCCGCCACACTTTAGTGCGGTATTCTAAGATCACCTCTGCACCAATAGTAACACTAGAGCATACAAAATTTCGTTACAAGAACACTACCCAATCTATAACTTCCAAATACGGCTTTGAAAAAACGAATGATCCTATTTAAGCGAATTATAACTATAAAATAATCAAAGTATCATGCATGGCTTACTCATTTTTTTCTTCCTACGGCTTCTTTATTTTTTAAAAGTTCAAAAGTAGTTACTTAGCAACACGTACTTCGTTACAATACAACTTACATTGACCTTCAAAGCTATCTGCATTTTTTGCATCTTTTTTATCTTTTTTGCATTTTTTACTTGCAAGTCTTTTCAGTTTTCCTTACTTACTTTCTCGCGACGGAGAGTGGCGCAGGTTGGTAGCGCATCTGGTTTGGGACCAGAGGGTCGCAGGTTCGAATCCTGTCTCTCCGACCACGAATTTTAAGCTCACAGTACACACTGTGAGCTTTTTTTGTATGAACTGCTTCCCAGTATCAAAAAAAGCAGCATCAGTTCACCTTTTCCAGAACAAGTCACAGAAAGATGGGGGAAATTTTATAAATTTGCATTTTTTACTTGCAAGTCCTTTAACTTTTCCTTACTTACTTTCTCGCGACGGAGAGTGGCGCAGGTTGGTAGCGCATCTGGTTTGGGACCAGAGGGTCGCAGGTTCGAATCCTGTCTCTCCGACCACGAAATTTAAGCTCACAGTACATACTGTGAGCTTTTTTTGTATGAACCGCTCAACAGTATCAAAAAGAGCAGCATGCAGTTCACCTTTTCCAGAACAAATCATAGAAAAATGAGGGAAATTTTATAAATTTGCATTTTTTACTTGCAAGTCCTTTAACTTTTCCTTACTTACTTTCTCCGACGGAGAGTGGCGCAGGTTGGTAGCGCATCTGGTTTGGGACCAGAGGGTCGCAGGTTCGAATCCTGTCTCTCCGACCACGAATTTTAAGCTCACAGTACACACTGTGAGCTTTTTTTGTATGCAACAACCAAAGGACACCAAATAACCGTCCATCCCGCCAATCTACTTTTCTATCAGCACCCTACTTTTTTACAGTTCTATAAGCTGACACTCAAGATGAAATTTTTGCACTCTCGAAATGAGAAAATATACGAATTAAAAAACTGTAAGAAATTACCAACAGTTTTTTTGTCTATCTGTCTTAATCGAAAAGACATTTTTAGCTGCCTGTGCGGCAGTGAACGGACACTCCCACCCTTGTTGCGCCCATCCTTCATTTCTAAGCTGCCTGTGCGGCAGTGAACCTCTTGTTGCGTACATTAAGAACAGTCCTCGCTTTCTAAGCTGCCTGTGCGGCAGTGAACCCCGATGAATTGAACCGTGCGTTGCGTTCGCTTTTCTAAGCTGCCTGTGCGGCAGTTAACATGACTATAGAACGGGCGTTCCACATCTAATTTTCTAAGCTGCCTGTGCGGCAGTGAACTCCTAATAAGAAAATCATTGACACCTACCGTTTTTCTAAGCTGCCTGTGCGGCAGTGAACAAACACGGCAGGAATTAGTGGATTACGTTAATTTTCTAAGCTGCCTGTGCGGCAGTGAACAATCAATGGACGATTGAGTGATTTCAGGATTGTTTCTAAGCTGCCTGTGCGGCAGTGAACCACCAGCAGGGGGTAACATAGCAGGCAATTCAGTTTCTAAGCTGCCTGTGCGGCAGTGAACGGGTACCATTTTAGAGATGGAATTTCGTTCGATTTCTAAGCTGCCTGTGCGGCAGTGAACATTTTTTATATATTTAATGAACGCTTTTGTTGTTTCTAAGCTGCCTGTGCGGCAGTGAACATTTCCGACGCACTCAAACGCGCGCCTTTACATTTCTAAGCTGCCTGTGCGGCAGTGAACAATAAAAAACTCATTTCGCGCCCTATTCCTGATTTCTAAGCTGCCTGTGCGGCAGTGAACATGGGTTGTCACATTGACAGATACTCCGCCATTTTCTAAGCTGCCTGTGCGGCAGTGAACACCATTCACCGCTACAGAGCGCTCTACGTTCGTTTCTAAGCTGCCTGTGCGGCAGTGAACGTGTAACTCCGTTTAAAACTGGTATTTTTCATTTTCTAAGCTGCCTGTGCGGCAGTGAACTCAGCATGAGTACAACCTTTTTCTGTGCGCGATTTCTAAGCTGCCTGTGCGGCAGTGAACGAAAAATAACACGGTGGTAGGTCAGTCCTATATTTCTAAGCTGCCTGTGCGGCAGTGAACGTGACGGGACACATTACGACATTGGCAGCGATTTTCTAAGCTGCCTGTGCGGCAGTGAACAAACACACGAAATCGTATTGATTGATTTTATCTTTCTAAGCTGCCTGTGCGGCAGTGAACTAACCGGAATACGCGCTGTGAGTGTTCCGTCAGTTTCTAAGCTGCCTGTGCGGCAGTGAACCCCGATTTAGCCTCAGGGGATGATGTAAAATTTTTCTAAGCTGCCTGTGCGGCAGTGAACTTCAGGGAGTGCTTTAGCGAGTGCAGCAAGTGTTTCTAAGCTGCCTGTGCGGCAGTGAACTGTAAATCCTTTTGTATATCCCTTAGTGTATCAACAGATTAGGGAAAAAACATCATTTTACCCTTTTTTAAACGCCATTCAAAATACCCTTTAAATTAAGCATGTTACAAAATGCGATAAAAAAAGGGTTAAAACCAAGGGATCGTCGCTGTAGAGCTAAGTCCATAGGAACTAAACGCTCCAGAAACAGCTTCTTTTTGAATAGCTCCGTGGGCAATGTAAATTCGCATCATGCTATTCGTCGAAAGGCTACGTAGTTGGATATACGGATGCGTCAGCATATCACTACCACGCTCTTGTATTGCTTCCTGTGCAGCCTCTTCTGTGAGCCACCCTTTTGCTACAGAACGCTTACGTTTATTGTGTGCACTTTTTTTCTGCACACGCCTTACTGTTCTATACCGTACAGTATCTTTCGGGACTGGTTTAATGGAAGATTGTTCTACATAGTCACGTAAACCCTTCATCCAATTATCACACAATAAAAGTTCCAGCTTCTGTTGTGTGCCATGCAAACGTAGAACAGCCCCCAAACAACATGCCGTTACTTCAGGAAAACTTACTCCAATTTGCTTTTCACCATATGCTCCAATTTGTCGATGGAGTTTAGCAAAAAGATTATTCATAAGCATGGGGGAAGAAAATTCCAAATCTGGAAGCACCGTGAAGTCAAGGTAATAATCCATTACTTACTCTCCAAAAACTCCACCTCTAATGAACATTGCCATAATGTAGTGCTGCTGCTCTACAGAAGGAGCTTTATCCTTAAGCAGCCAGTTATCCAGCAAAGTATAAAAATCCTGCTTAGGTTTAGGCTGCCGGTATGCCTTACCCCTGTTGGTAACTGAGCCAAACGGCTCTACAGCAATGGGACCGACTTCTTCAGCTTCAGGATACCATGTATCAATGGTGCGAAGAGCATTCCCAATTTTCTGAGAATGCATAGCTGCCACGCCATTAAGCTGGTATAGATGCTTACTCTTATCACCCTTTTCAAGCACTAATTCCTGAGAAGGAAATACCGTTTGTGCAGCACCAAGCTTAGTAAAAGCATGCACATGAAGTAATACAGTTTCTTCGCCCTTCAAGCCTTTCTCAATAGCAAGAGCAAGCTCTTTCACGGCTTCCTCTTTACCGAAACTACGCAATGAATAGCAAAGGCTGTCAAAAACCCATTTTTCATCACCCAGCGACACCCTGACTTCAACCTCTTCTGCCCCTACTCTGTTGCGCCATAAGAAACGCCCATTAGCAATATTTTGTGCATAGCGGGAAGCAAGTTCACTGAATCCGTGTTCCGCAACATAGCCTTCTATAAGAGAAGAAAGCGCTTGCTGGTACTCTGGGCTATTGCAAGTAGATGGTACTTCTAATCCACCAAGCACGCGTAAAGAAAAATGAACATGCAGCGTGTCAGCATCAAAAGGAAGTGCTGCGGTATCCACAGTTTGTAAATTGGCTTTTTGAATTTCAGCATCAAGCTTTGCAGAGTCACTCGCAATAGCTTTTTTCAGCCTATTAGAAATAGTACCGCGTACAGCTTTTTCTGTAACCAGAATGGGCTGCCATGCAGATGCCGTATCACGAGCATCCCAATCGCCAGCACTGAATATCGCATCGGAGCAAGCGAGTTTACTTTCAAAAGCTAACACAGATGGAGTAGATAATTTCTTAGTAGCCATGAGATATTCTCCTTAATATGATTAGTCTTCTGTAGGTTCGGTAGTTATATGAGGAGCACAGGTGCAAACGTAATATGGGTCGTCGTATTTATATTCCCAAAGGACCTCATCCATAGAGTTAATTCTGGAAGGGCTAAGCCATTCGGCAATACTAAATACGGCTTCAACAAAGCTGAAGGGAACTGTTGCATTGCGTGCATTTAGTACGCTACCGGGTTCACAACACTCAGTAAGCCGCTTGTAACCAATAGTAACTGGAACGAGGTACCCTTTTTCAGGCTTTTCTAGCCGGTTCCATTCTATCTCGTTGTCTGGGTGCTCTACGCATTCACGCTGAATTGTGACAAAATCTAGCCAAGCCTCCAGCATGTTTTTTGAATGTGCATGCTCCTGAAAATGCTTTTGAAGATAGTCTGTCCTATCTGCAAGAAGAAACCCCGGAAGCAACGGACGCAACAATTTACGAATATCTGTATCTTCGTCTGGCATAGCAGAAGCATAACAACGACCAATTGTGGTGATTCTTCCTCCTGCCAGTTTATGCTGCTGCGCCAACTCGAAAAGATGTGAACAAAATTCATTTTCTTTTTCAGTATTACCAGCAGACAGATTTTCGCATTCGATAATAAGCGATACCGTCATATGCATGCGTCCTTCTTCTACTATTGGAGCTGTGGCACCTGTTTTGAGAAGAGGATTACGGGTTTGCGAAAAAGCCCAGTCACTCCAATAACCAGCCTGATGTGCGTGTATCTGATGGTCGTGCGCCATTACACTGCATCGAGTTAACGTTACACCGTGTGTTTTTTCTGTAGAGCGGGATAATGCATGCACAAAACCTAAAAACTGTGTGATAGCAGGAAAACCATACGTGAACCCTGCAACCGCGTTAGCATTTTCAACACGTATATTTTTCAGGATGAGTAACGAGCTCATACGTCGCCCCCTTCTGGAGTACCTGTTTCACGAAGTCCCTGAAGAAAAGCTTTTTTCCACACAGATGCCTCAACCATTGCAAAGTGCATGTTTTTTTCTTTTGTCAATTTCATCAGCTTGTCATTAAGCCATTGTGCAAAGCTACCTGCAACAGCATCTTTCCATTTTGCCTGCTCATACCGCATCTGATGTTTAGGATTAGTATTAAATGGATCGAGCCACAGCCTTTGGGCGGCAGGAAGATTGCTCGCGCTGCTCCAACCTGCTGGGTTCTGCTGCTGCACCTGAATAGCGCAAACAAGAATATGGTCGATAATTTCATCCACAATTCTTTCCCTGTAAGCACGCATAGGCTTGTTGCTTTCTTTTTCAAATACAGAGCACAGAAACGTTCCTAATCTATTGATATGATGATCTGTCGCTTTCCAGACTGGATACGATGCAAAAAAACTGTTCTGCATTGCAGGAAATCTATTTCTGCTTTTCCACTGTGGTGGTTTACAAGACAGAAGGTATGACCTGCCGCCGCGTTCAGAGTTTTTTTGCGATACATTTTGCGGCTTAGTACCACCATGGTTCATTACAGCTAAATCCGGAAAGTACGTAATTTTGAAATCAGATTGGGCGTTATTTTTCTTTGCTTCGCGCGCCTCCTTCGCTTCCTCACTGTATCTTGAGTGATGTATAGCGTCATAAAGGCTTTGCGAAAGCGCAGAAGAATACAACGGGCTAACTAGATGATACTCCCCTTTTGCAACAGGAAAATATAACTGTTTTGCATAAGTGTGGCTTGTTGGAGACGAAAGCAGCAAGGCTTTAGAAAGCCCCTCGCCCCATTCTTTCGCCAGAGCTTTATCGTCTGTAAAACCTTCAAGTGCAGAATAGTCTTGCTCTGCAAGCATGCTGGCAAGTGTGACTCCACCTGCTTCAAGTTGTAGCAGTTTTGCTACATCTAGCGCAGCAGCATTGCCTACAGCATCTACACGACACTGTGCCAATGCATCTGTGGATACGTATGCATCTTCCTTGCAAGATGAAAGAGCCAGTAAACTACTCCCCTTAGCAGACGGATGTGTAAATTTGAGAGCATGCGTTACAATATTGGTTTGATGAGCTCGTTTGGCTGCATCGGTAAGCCATGCAGGAACAGTAAACTTCTCAACTAGCCCTTCCTCTTTTAGTGAATACTCACTATCTACTTCTGCAAGAACTTCAGGGCTAGAAGCAGCTTTACGCTTTTTATCTCGTTCTTTATAAAGAGCAGCAAGCTTTACTTCCTTTCGATCAGACACATAACTACTTATTTTCTCTGCTAATGCAGCACTCATACCTCCTCCTTAAGTCATACATAGTCCAAATAATCCCCTGAAAAAATGCCTAGCATCGGATGATACAGGTACTGTTGACCATCTTTTTCAACACGTAACGAAACAATACCGTATCGAACATTCACGTAATCAAGTGTGTTAGAAAATATCGTTGCAACGTCAGCGTAGATTTCACTTGGATCAATAGTTAGCCAAGCCTGATTACGTTCATCAATATCAAAGTCATCCCAAAAAATAATACGACCATCTTCTTCATATTTAGACGAAGTGACATCAAAGCTTTGGAAACTTGTATCACCACCTTCGTCTACAAAAAGAAAATAGTCGCATGTTTGCTTAGAATTACGAAACGGCTGCTGCACTTGGATTTCACCAAAAAGATGGGCATGCATATGCAGCCACCACGGTGATGCGTTTTTGTTTTTATTAGTAAAAAGAAACTGATTAAGCGCGGTATGCTCGATATTGATAAACTCGTTCTGTTTATCGGCAAAGTTTGGTTTCACAACTCGCGGTGCAGCCGAAATATGCTTATACGAAGCTTCCTGAAGTATTTTCGATAAATCATGAGAAGGTAGAGGCACTTTTTTTGATTCAAAACCCGGGTCTTTAAAACAAACATTTTCGCCCATTACCCCTTGTATATTATGACTTAACATCACAATATTCTCTTGTTCCGGTTCAATTTCACGGTGTCGTTGAACGCGCCCTGCAAGCTGAATGATGGAACGCATGGAGCTTGGCTCTGCAATCGCCCAGTCATAGTCATGATCGCGCCCTACTTCTACAACAGGTGTCGCCAGAACAATAAAAACCTGATTTTTTTCGGGATACTTTTCTAAAGCCGCCGCAACTTCTTCTTGCTCAAAGACGGAAACTGATTGGTTGCGTTGCAGCGTGGCATCAAGCCTTTTTTCTATATGAGAACGGATAGCAAGCGGCAGTTGGCTGTGGTAAATACAAAAATGAAAACGGTAGTTTTCTTCGGGTGCTTGTTCGAGCAAATTGACTGCCACGGCAACCATTGGTTTAATATTCGCCATGCGTACCACACCAAATGAAACACGCTTACCGTTTGCAGCCTGTAAGAAATGTGCATCATGCAGTGTATGCACTTCATCACGGATAGCGCTTGCTACAGTCGAGACTGCTTCAAACTTCGACTGAGCTAATGATGGTTCCAAAGCATGAATACGTGCCTTGCGTAGTGAAGCACATTTTTTCTTAAGACTCGCAACGCGCTTATCAACAAACCGTTCATGATGTCTGGTAAAGTTAGCTCGATCTGCACATTCTACAGTCTCGGCACGAAACTCATCAAACCACGCACAGACGACTTCGGACGACTTCCCATCAATGTTTCCACTAAAGTGAGATCGTCCTTGCTGGTAGGCTTCAAATAAGGCTTCTATGAGAACAGGCGGAAGTGTCGCTGACGCAAGAAGTACTCTGGAACCAAGTAATCCAGCCCAGTGTACTAATCGGCATAATGCGGGCAAATCTTCAAGTCCGAAGTCATCCGGCTCATCCAAAACAAGGTCACTGGTGAGTAGGCGCAGCATAGGCGCAATCTGCCTTCCCCCTCGAATTCCTTCAGTAGCAGTAACAAGGTGGTCGATAGTGCTTATGGAGATTGGGGCACTAACAAGCCTGTGTAGCCGAGGGCTTCGCTTAAGCCAGTCCGCGAGGTAGCCTTTGTCCAACGCACCGCCATACGAAACATAAAGATGTTCTGCCAATTCTTCAGCAGACTCATTTATTCCATCCGCTTTATCTATATCACGCATAGCAGAATGCAGCTCTTCAATCTGCTGAGACCCTATAGTGACAGCAATATCTTCAGAATCTAAATTCAGACGTTCCCGAAGAGCATCGCCTGTTTGAAGTGTGAGAGTCCGCAAGCCAAGGGCAATACTCATTCGGCATCCGCGTTGCGGATTACTTAAGCCATATATGATACGGGCATTGGCAAAGGTTTTTCCGCAGCCTGTCGATGCCATATTCACACCGAAGAAGCCTTTTTGCTCTGCGGCATGGCGCACACCACAGGCAAGATCATACGCTTTATCCTGCCATCGAAATTTTTGATTTTTATTACGCTTTTTGAAGCAAGAATGACGGGCAATAGCAGGTAGATACTGTCGTAACGAAGGTAGCCTTCGTGCAATGCTGAATGCATTAAAACCTACACCAACAAGGTGTTCATCCAATTTTTGCTTAGCGTTGCCTGTTTCTCTATCTGTGTTTGCTAAAAGCTGTATATTGGGATCTTGCCAACCTTCTGTTGGAGCAGACGCGGAGTAACAATGGTCGGACAACATAAGACAAAGCCGAGCCATATGCAGTGGGAACGGTGAACCCAGCGTGCATTGTTCAAAAAAAGCGGAGGAACGCAATGCCCACTGAGCAAGTTTTGTAATTTTTTTCTGCCATTGAGCACCGGTAGGGAGACCATGTGAAAAAAAACAATTTTGGTTTAACGCTGTATTACTGTCTAATGTCTTCAGGTTATTTGAATTCCACTCATAATTGAAATTCTCTAACCACGAGTCCAACCCACTAAGCTCTGGTCTGCGGTTTGAACTGCCATTGCCCCGATTATAACAAGTGAATGATGGTAAACGATGATGCGAAACAATAAGCCACGCAACGCACTGGGCGACAGGCGACATATTAGAGAAAAAATTGCTGCCAACCTGATAATCAACTGAAGCCGTCAGGTTAGAAAATACATCTGCTCCGCTTGCAAGCTCTTGAAGCCATTCGCGATCTTGTTTGCCGTGTACAAAAACTTTGAACAATAAAAAAGAGAGCCACTCATGTCGATGTGGCTCTCTTCGAATACTGCTGGAATGCAACTTACACTGGAATAGATCATTTGCTTTGCCGAAGTCATGAAACATGCCCGCAATACCTGCCAGCAAGGCAAATGAATATGCAGAATCCCATGCAGATTCATGTTCTTTTCGCAATACATTGGTACGTGTGACATTCGTCGGTACTGTACCATCAATATTAAATTTGCGAACAGAACCAACAACCCACAGTAACTCAGTTTGATTTTTCCCCCTCACCCAATGGCAAGCTACAGCGGTATTACGACGTGCAGTTTTTTTCAAAAGTTTTCGCAGAGTCTTCAACCCTTCTAACGTTATGGGCGTTTGCCACACTCTGTCGCCTTTTCGCTCTGCAAATTGGTCGAGAACTCTACGTGTTTCCGAAAGAGCTTGCTTACTACATTGTGAGATGAGAAGAATGTTCATGGTATTTATCGTGTGGCATTTGCTAAAAATACTAGGTCAATCTGTTTGACCATAATTCTTAGTATCGTTCAGATATGGCAATTACTATTACTTAAAAAATTTTGAATAATACATTATAGAAAAACACATTGCCCTGCCATTATTTTCTGCCTTCATCTAACCTTAATCTTTACTTAAACTCTTCTAAGCTGCCTGTGCGGCAGTGAATAATGGGCATTCTTCTAGTGCCGTTCCGATATTTTCTAAACTGCCTGCACGGCAGTATGGCAGAGAAACCTAAGTCTCAAACGCTACTAGAAAATTCTTTTACCTGCCTACCCACCAATCACCTATTATTAACAAACAAATTTGTCTTTAAGCTGCCTGTACGGCAGTGAACGATTTTTGAGCATTTTTTCCATTTCGCCGACATTTCTAAGCTGCCTGTGCGGCAGTGAACATAATTATCTCTGCATCTGCATATTTTTTAGATTTTCTAAGCTGCCTGTGCGGCAGTGAACGCAACTGGATTAGCGACACATTTAGTTCAATATTTCTAAGCTGCCTGTGCGGCAGTGAACAGAAAACCATGTTTCTCACACCACGCGGCGTATTTCTAAGCTGCCTGTGCGGCAGTGAACTCATAGAACCATGTTTTCGGAACGTATTTATCTTTCTAAGCTGCCTGTGCGGCAGTGAACAAATTTGTCAAAAAACACATATTCAAAACGCATTTCTAAGCTGCCTGTGCGGCAGTGAACATTCTTTTTCTTTCTCCGGAAGGAAATATTCATTTCTAAGCTGCCTGTGCGGCAGTGAACGCAATTCAGTCCGGTAAAAACTCTGCTATGGATTTCTAAGCTGCCTGTGCGGCAGTGAACCCGTTGTCCCGAACAATCGCCCCACCTTTCATTTTCTAAGCTGCCTGTGCGGCAGTGAACTTGCGCTTGGCGCGGTGACTGCACTGCTTTGATTTCTAAGCTGCCTGTGCGGCAGTGAACTTTCAGGTCTTTTACTTCAGCAAGACTTTTAGTTTCTAAGCTGCCTGTGCGGCAGTGAACACCTAACTCGCTTAGTTGGTTTATGCCCCCATTTTCTAAGCTGCCTGTGCGGCAGTGAACAACCACCCGCCATTCCACCCATCATTCCGGTGTTTCTAAGCTGCCTGTGCGGCAGTGAACTACACGGACGTGTACCAGAACCGTTTATATGGTTTCTAAGCTGCCTGTGCGGCAGTGAACAATCGCTTTCACACCGTCGAGTTCTAATTCAATTTCTAAGCTGCCTGTGCGGCAGTGAACTGTAAGCTCTTAAAGATATCACATAATATTTAAAGAGGTTATAAGTAAAAAGGTTTTTTACCCCTTTTTTCAGTCCTCAAAAATTTTACATTAAAAACAATATATTATGAAATTGACTTTTTAAAAGGGTAGCTGCCTAATTATTTCGAAACAGTCTTAGCTGTTGCTTGCACAGTTTCAATCATAACATCAAGTGCATTTGCTTTTCTAAGGTTAGAAAGGCAGCGCTGCCTAAATTCTTGCGGGCTATCTCCTTCCATTGCGCCAATAAATGCCTGTGGAAGCACTAACGCATCTTTTACGATATCAGCGACATCAAAAACTAAGCCACCTCTACGAGTTTTGCCATGAAGAACAGCGAGGCTATGAGGCAAACCTAGAACCCAACATGTTGTGGCGGCTAACCCATACGCTAAATAATTTCCGTGATCTAAATACTTGTTGGCAAGATCAATTCCCGTTCCTTGTTTTGCTCGGGTAAACGAACCATATCCCACGCTCTGTGCAATTTGCCTATAGAGCTTTTTAGTCATTCGAGCTTCAACAGAAAGTATTTCCGTTTGTGATGAACAAGCAAGCAGGTCACTTTGTGATGTTTCAAGAATAGCGGAAAGCTCTTCCAAATCGAGGGAGCATTCTTTTTCTAACACCTTCCAGTGTTTGCTAATTTCTTTAATTCGCTGATTTTGGAAGAGAATTGCGGCTTGGAATCTCTTTTCATCGTCAAACCAAAACGAAGCCCACTGTTGTAAATACTCTGTGGGGCGATATTCTGATTGCGGTGACATCCACGAAATATCACATTGCATTTCGCCTGCGGTATAAAGAGGGCTACCGTCACCACCACAAAACCCTACCGAAACTCCCGCCTTACCCAATTCACGCATGGCAGCTTGCGTTATGGAAGTTCCAGTTCCTAACAACATGCAAGTAGTATTGGCGATAGGTATATTCCAATATAATGATTGCGCTCCCTCTTCTGTTACGTATTCAACACGACCACCATTAACGAGAACCCTACAGTGCTCAAGGTAATATAAATTAGCGCGCTTAGAATGAATAATTGTTTTGAGTTCAGATGAAGAAAAATGTTTCATTACTTGTCCTACAATCTAACTTAACGTTATGCGTTTAAACGATGTCGATGGAGCTATTCCACCACATTGCGAATATAATAAGACTCATAGATACCACTCGATAGATCTTTTTTATAATTATTCCAACACCTCTCGTGTAGTGTATGCTAATTTGTCACAAATTGCATTTTCCAACCCAATATCCCACCCCATGTTTTATCCCTTCAACTTACAACAGGTACAACTAGCTCTACTATCGTAAAATACAGTTAACACCTTGCATTCAAGATAAAAACATTCACCAATAAAAAAAGAGCTTCAGATAACTCTGAAGCTCTTTTTTTATGCTAGGATTCACACCCCGCCGCAACAGGTGCGGCATGGATATATAGTCCTATTCTACAACCTGTGCTTTAAGAATCACGATCTGCTCTGCTGGCACATCCTGATGGAAGCCGAAGCTGCCAGTTTTAACACCTTTCATAGCGTCGATAACTTCAGTGCCTTCTACAACTTTACCGAACACAGCGTAACCCCAGCCGCTCACAGTTTTACCGGAGTGGTTAAGAAATGCGTTGTCTTTAACGTTGATAAAGAACTGGGCAGTTGCAGAATCTGGGTCCTGAGTACGTGCCATTGCAAGAGTGTATTTGTCGTTAGCAAGACCGTTGTCAGCTTCGTTTTTGATTGGCTCACGAGTTGGCTTCTGGTTCATATCAGCATCAAAACCGCCGCCCTGTACCATGAAGTTGTCGATTACACGGTGGAAGATAGTTCCATCGTAAAAGCCATCGCGAACGTACTGCTCGAAGTTTTTAGAGCTTTCTGGAGCTTTTTCTGTATCGAGTTCAACAACGAAGTTGCCCATTGTAGTTTCAAATTTAATCAAAACAGGTTCCCCTTTAGCCAGCGCACCGCTGGAGGTGAATGTTGCTAAAAGAAGCGCTACTGCGCCAAGTAAATGTAAAAGTCGCATGTGCACTCTCTCCATATTTTTAAAATGATTGCAGGTGCATTATCAAATGCAGCGTGGCTCTGCAATAACCGGATTATGAAATTGTAAATTGCAGGTCTTCAAAATCGTCATCATTTACATGAACATCAATGATAACATGCTGACCTTCGCGCAATTCGCCACCTATAAGCTGACGGGCAAGCGTAGTTTCGATTTTCTGCTGTAAATACCGTCGCAAAGGTCGAGCACCGTACACAGGATCGTACGCATTGTCCGCTATAAAATTACGGGCAGCATCTGTAAGCTCCAGAGTTATTTTACGATCTTCCAATCTTCCGCGAAGTCTACCAAGAAGAAGCTCAATAATTTCTTTGATCTGCTCTCTCGACAATGGTTTAAAGAGTACCGTTTCATCTACGCGGTTCAAAAACTCCGGTCGGAAATGCTTACGCAGTTCCTGCATAACAGTCTCGCGGATTCCTTCAGCAAGATGTCCGTCAGGAGATATTCCTTCAAGCAAATGCATTGCACCAATATTCGAAGTCATAATTATGATAGTGTTTTTAAAACTGACAGTTCGTCCCTGACTATCAGTCAAGCGTCCATCATCTAAAATCTGCAACAACGTGTTGAATACATCTGGGTGCGCTTTTTCAACTTCATCAAAAAGCACAACGCTGTATGGCTTACGACGCACAGCCTCGGTAAGTTGTCCGCCCTGATCGTACCCGACATATCCCGGAGGCGCTCCGATAAGACGCGCAACAGTGTGTTTTTCCATGTACTCACTCATATCGAGGCGCACAATGTTATCTTCAGAGTCGAACAGCGCTTCGGCTAAAGTCTTACAAAGCTCCGTTTTACCCACACCTGTAGGCCCAAGGAAGATAAAAGAGCCTATAGGTCTATTCGGGTCAGAAAGTCCGGCACGAGAACGGAGAACAGCTTCTGAAACAGCATCCACCGCTTCTTCCTGCCCAACGACTCTTTCATGCAATTCCACAGGCAAGCGAAGCAACTTGTCGCGTTCAGCTTCTACAAGGCGGGTAACAGGAATTCCAGTCCAACGTGCTACAATACCTGCAACATCTTCTGGACGAACTTCCTCTTTTAACAACCGCTCTTCGCCGCCCTCTTCAGAACCTTCAGGTTCAAGGCGTCTTTCCAGATCGTTAAGGACAGAGTATTTAAGCTGCGCCGCTGTGTTTAAATCATAATTGCGTTCAGCCTCTTCAATTTTGCGCTTTGTCTCTTCTATCTGCTCTTTCAATTCACGCTGTGAATCAATCGCGCCCTTTTCGCTTTCCCATTTCGACATAAGGTCAACATGAGTAACTCGCAGTTCTGAAAGTTCATTCTCAAGTTTATCTAAACGCTCGCGGGAAGCTTCATCTGTCTCTTTTCGCAACGCTTCACGCTCAATTTCAAGCTGCATAATCTTGCGGTTTGCTTCATCAAGTTCCGCAGGCATGGAATCAATTTCTGTACGAATCATTGCGGCAGCTTCATCAATAAGGTCAATCGCCTTATCCGGTAGCTGGCGGTCTGCAATATATCTATCAGATAGCGTCACAGCCTCCACAAGAGCAGAGTCGCTGATTCGCACACCGTGGTGAACTTCAAAGCGCTCTTTTAGTCCACGCAAAATAGAAATGGTATCTTCTATGGATGGCTGCTCTACAACAAGCGGCTGGAAGCGACGTTCAAGCGCTGGGTCTTTTTCGATATACTGACGATACTCATCAAGAGTCGTCGCACCGATGCAATGCAACTCGCCACGCGCAAGCATAGGCTTGAGCAAGTTGCCCGCATCCATTGCACCTTCTGTTTTACCAGCGCCCACAATAGTATGCAGTTCATCAATGAACATCAAAATTCGACCTTCAGATTTTTCCACCTCTGAAAGCACTGCTTTAAGACGTTCTTCAAATTCGCCGCGATACTTTGCACCGGCAATCAGTGCGCCCATATCAAGCGCAAACAAACTTTTATCTTTCAGACTTTCCGGCACATCACCGTTAAGGATACGATGTGCCAGCCCTTCTACAATCGCAGTTTTACCGACACCAGCTTCACCAATGAGTACTGGGTTGTTTTTGGTACGACGAGACAAAATACGAATGGTTCGACGGATTTCTGAATCGCGCCCGATAACAGGGTCAAGCTTGCCTCTGCGTGCTTCATCAACAAGGTCACGACCATATTTTACCAGCGCCTCATATGTGTCTTCAGGATTTTGTGAAGTCACTCGCTGCGCGCCACGAACTTCGTTAAGAGATTTCAGCACATCTTCGTATGAAACATTCATGTCTTTCACGACAGTTGCAACGGCAGGAGCCATAGGCGGCTCCAAAGCAACACAGAACATGTGCTCAACGCTGACGTATTCATCTTTCATGCGTTTAGCAAAATCTTGAGCGCGAACCAGCAGTTGATTCAACTGCTGCGTGACCAATACAGTATCATGCCCAGCACCGGGTCCACTTACTGAAGGTCTTTTGCGGATTTCTTTTTCTAGCGCCAACCCGAAACGGGAAGGGTCTACATGCACCCGCTCTAAAATACGCCGTACAAGCCCGTTCTCCTGATCCACCAAGGCAAGTACAAGATGGTCGACATCAACTTGCTGATGTCCGAAACGAATTGCAATGTTCTGTGCCTCGCTAATGGCTGCCTGAGATTTTTCAGTAAACTGATTTAAATCCATATTGCACTCTCCGAATCATTGAGCATTCTGAAAAAATTTCGGTATTAGTCCGTACCGGATTCTAGTTCTTGAACTTTACGTTCTAAGTCTTCAACACGTTCAAGCAAATCTACTATGATTGAACCGCCAGTCGGACTTAAACTGAAATCGTCGCAAATACGGATAAGCTTACGAACACGAAAAACATCTTTACGCGTAAAAAGATAATGTTTGTCAGCAGCTTTGACAGGAATAATCCATTCCATCTCAAGCAGTTCCCCTAGTCTGGAAGGATGAACCCCTGTAAGCTCAATGAATTGAGCCCACGCAATGCGGTCAGATTGAACAGGTAATTCTTCCGATATCGCTTGTAAATCCAGAATAGTGCGTGCCATTGCAAGCCTCCCGTATTTGCGAAGATATTACGTCATGTTAAAAATCACGCGGTGCAAAGTCTTCAAATTCCTTTGCAAGCTCTTCCCACAGTTCTTTTTGCTTATCGGTTGCAGCTTCAGGAACCACAATTTTAATGCGCACAAACTGATCGCCTTTGTTAGAGCTGCCACCAAGCCCTTTACCACGCAGGCGAAGCTTTCGCCCACTGGCTGTGCCCGCAGCAATACGCAAATTCACATTTCCATCCAGCGTCGGCACTGTTACTTCTGTACCCAGAGCAGCTTCCCAAGGAGAAAGCGGCAACTCAAGCATAACGTTCAGCCCATCAAGGGTGAATCTATGGTGTGCTGCAATCATAACCTTCAAGTACAAGTCACCGGCACCACCGCCTGCGTAGCCCTGATCGCCCTGACCGGACAAACGAATGCGCGCACCATCTTTAATGCCCGCAGGAATATTGACTTCCAGTGATTTCGTTCCGCCGCCAGCGTCGGAAAGCGTAATAGACTTACGACCACCGTGATACGCTTCTTCTAATGTTAATGATAAAGAAGCTTCCACATCACGACCTCTCTGCGGACGGTTAGCATAGCCGCCACCCTGACCACCAAATCCCTGAAAACCACCTGCACCTTGGAAGCCACCGCCTCCACCGAAAATGGTTTCAAAGAAATCACTAAAGTCGCCGCCACCTTGGAAACCACCAAAGTTCATATTCTGGTAGCCGCCTCCGCCGCCACCAAAGTGCTGACCTTGCTGCCAGTTTGGACCAAGCTGGTCGTACATACGGCGCTTTTCCGGATCTTTCAGCACTTCGTGTGCTTCGTTCACTTCTTTAAATTTCTTTTCTGCTTCGTCATCATTGGGGTTCAAATCAGGATGGTATTTTCGTGCAAGCTTTTTGAACGCACGAGAAATCTCATCTTTCTCTGCGGTCTTGGAAACACCTAAAATTTTATAATAATCTTTATATTCAACAGACATGATCACCCCTATCTATGTAAAATACGTATTTTTTTGACTATCAAATTCGATATGGGCGCCGTGCACACCGGTTTAGTATTACCCAAAGCCAGTACGGGGACTCTTATATTTTCCCACGGCGCAATCGATACATAAGAATGCTGCGGTTATTCTTTTTCAAAAAACCACAGCTACTTTTCATATGCTGAACAGACACATACAACACTACAATAGGTTCAAGATCGTTTGAGTCAACCCTGCCCTATTGTAATATTGATAATAAAAAACAGCACATTGCCCTGCAAAATACTCAGGGCAATGTGCCTGTTAAATCTAACTTATTTATTTTTATACAAAAGATTGCGATATGCTTCTACTATTGTACGCGCAAGGGGTCTAGCCAGCGATTGCTTCTTACAAAGGAGATTTTTTGCTGATAGCACAGTAGGGAGAAAAAGGTGGCAGTATCACACGATTACAAGGTAGCAACACACCCTATCTACAAATTGTGCGCGCGGCAGCAATAAAACTGTCCACTTCCTGCTCTGTGGTATCAAAAGAGCAAACAAGGCGTACTTCGTGCGTAAGTTCATCCCATTCATAAAATGCAAATTGCTTGTGCATCTCATCCTGATGCTCTGGCTGCATGAGCACAAACACTTCGTTTGCTTCAACCTCATTGCAGACAGTCAAGCCAGAAACACCAGCTAACCCTTCTGCAAGACGTTTTGCCATTGCGTTAGAATGGCTTGCCATTTCAAGCCAAAGACCATCACGCAGCAGCTCTGTAAATTGACAGGATGCAAAGCGCATTTTTGAAAGCAATTGAAGATTTTGCTTACGAAGATATTCAAATCCTTCTGAAAGCGTAGAGTCGAAAAAGACCACCGCTTCGCCAAACATCATACCGTTCTTTGTGCCGCCAAACGAAAGCACATCGACTCCGGCATCTCGTGTAAACGACGCAACATCCACACCTAACGCAGCCGTTGCATTCGCAATTCGAGCGCCGTCCATATGCAGGTACATGTCATTTTCATGCGCAAAGTCGCCCAACGCTTTGACCTCTTGCGGCGTATACACAGCACCATATTCTGTGGACTGTGTGATCGAAATAACTTTAGGCTGACTGTGATGAACAACACCTTTCGCTAAAAGAAATGGCTCAACATCTTCAGGCGTCAGCTTACCGTCTTTACAATCCACCGTAAGCAATTTACTGCCCAGCACATTCTCTGGAGCACCTGTTTCATCAACATTGATATGTGCTATCGTTGAGCAAATCACCGCATGGTACGGCTTCATAATCGAAGACAAACCAAGCACATTTGCACCAGTTCCGTTAATCATTATATAAGACGCAATATCGTCGCCAAATATTTTTTTAAACGCAGCGTCAGCTGCAGCTGTATATGGGTCATCCCCGTAAGAGCTAACACAGCCAGTATTTGCAGCGGCTAACGCCTGCATAACACGCGGGTGCACACCAGAATAGTTGTCACTGGCAAAATTAATCATGATCTAGTCCTTTTGCTACCAAACATAAAAACAGCCGCTCAAAAAGCAGCTGTTCGTTACGATACAATTTCAATAAAAAACAAGTTATAATGACGAATACAACGTAAGCGTTTTTTCTAAAAATTTCTGACCGGATAATGCAGCAATTTCATGCTGCTGTGATGCACTAATGCGTTTAAGATACACTTCGTCTTTGGCTGCGCGCTCGATAGCTGCCGCCAATGCATCAACATCTCCAGCAGTGAACATGGCTTCTTCATCCATAAAATCGGGCATTACACCTACACCTGTCGAAATGAGAGGACGCTGGCACGCCATTATTTCAAAAGCAGCACGGGCAATTGTTTCTGACCACTTTGATGCAATAACGCCTAAGTCCATTGCGGATATGGCTGCTGCAACATCATCAACCTTTCCTGTGATGCAGCAGACTTCTTGCAGATTATTCGCTGCAATCCAAGATTCAACTTCTTTTTGCGATGTCGCAGAGTCAAAGCCTAGAAGCATCAACCGCAAGTGTTTCATTCCCTTTGCATGATACAACTCAGCAACGGCTTCAATCAACTCTTTTTGCCCTTTAACTTCATCAAAACGCCCAAGCATGGCGACAACAAAGTTTGTATCATCATATCCCAGCTGCTTTCTAAAATCGTCCCGCCCTTCTTTGGTGAAAATAAACGTATCCGTATCCACTCCACCAAGAATGGTTGATACTTTGTGCGCTGGAACATTCAGTTTGGAAGTAAAATGGTTCGCCATAACACTGTTTGTGGCAACTACAGCGTCAGCAACATTTGTATGCAACCACCTGTTGGGCAAATTATTCTTCGGTAAGCGTTGGTCACCCCTTGTGCGAACCAGCTTGAACGATTCAAGATACTTACGCAACAAACCCCACAGAATAAAACCTTCACCACGATGACAATTAACGATATCTGGAGCAAACTCAGCAATCAGCTTGTGAAGCTGGGCATACGCTCGCATCAGCTTTATCGGATTCGAAGAGTTCAAATCGAAGTGCAGCGGAGTAAAGCCCCACTCTTTTGCTTTTCGATCCGCATCGGTATCCGGTTCTGTTATAACAAGAGTTTCATGACCTGCTTCACGCAAAAGGCGGGCTAAGTACAACCCGTACCATGCAGTTGCATTGAACCAGCGTACGTTAATTATCTGTATTGTTTTCATCTATGGACTCGTACCAACAGCTCCGCTCGGAAGATAAAAGCTGCCTTATATGTAATTAATAAAGAGAATTGTGCTAAAACAAATCGATTGTCACAGGGCAACAATACGCAATCTACCAAACTATAACACCTTGTTTTTACCAGCTTGAAAAACATGGCATGGTATGATGCTTTTGTTTTGAAAACACCGCAGAGCACCACTCCCAAAACTGCCAGCTGCAATTGTAAAGCCCCACAAATGCCATTGCGTATGCCACTGCGTCAATACACCGTAACTATGTATTTTATGTTGTCATTATACGAGAAAATTGTAAAATTCTGTTGTAAAATACCTTGAGTAGACTCATTTCAAAAAACAGGCTACCACACGGGCAGACTATACACATTAACTTTTTCCGCACGCAGGCGGCCAGAACGTATATGACACAAACATTAGTGACAAAGACTTTAGACTTTGATGACATTCAACTTGCGAACGAGCTTTTTGGTCCGCAAAACAAAAACCTCACAATTATTTCAAAAGAAAGCGGCGTCGATCTGGACACCAGAGGCACCGCCCTGCATGCAAGCTCAGCCGATGAGGGAGCATTGCACACTGTTCTAAATCTGATCACACAGCTATACGGTCTGCTCAAATCCGGCAATCCAATATACGCGAAGGATATCACATACGCTTACGGCATGCTCTTGCGTGAACCGGGCGTTGATTTGCAGAAGCTTTTCAAAGATTCAGTCTTTGTGGTTTCTCCTAAAAAAACTATCGCGCCTAAGACATTAAGCCAGCGTGACTACGTAGCTGCATTGCGTAAAAACGAAATGGTTTTTGCCATTGGACCAGCCGGAACCGGTAAAACATATCTTGCTGTTGCGATGGCATTATCAATGCTTCTCACTAAGAAAGTGAAAAAAATCATCCTGACAAGACCGGCTGTTGAGGCGGGTGAGAAATTAGGATTTCTCCCCGGTGATCTTGTGGAAAAAGTTGATCCATATTTGCGTCCTCTCTACGATGCCCTGCATGACATGCTGGATTCTGAAAAAGTATCCCACATGATCGAAACCGGAATAATTGAGATAGCTCCGTTAGCTTTTATGCGTGGACGCACCTTGAATAACGCATTCGTTATATTGGATGAAGCGCAAAATACTACCCCTGAGCAGATGAAAATGTTTTTAACACGTATGGGTTACGGTTCCCGCATGGTAGTTACTGGCGATGTTACCCAGATTGATTTACCTGTATGTGGACAGGGGCGTGCCCCGCGTTCTGGTCTTATTGAGACACAAAGAGTGTTGTCCAACATAGAGGGAATCCGTTTTCTACACTTCCATCAGGATGATGTTGTCCGTCATCCTTTAGTTGCAAAAGTTGTTAATGCGTATGAGCGCTATACAGCAGAACTGACAAACAAAGAATAACCGAGCAGGCTATGACTTCTAAAAGTAAAGCACGCAGTTCAGGGCAAAAAGGAACTACGAAAAAACGCCATTGCAGATCAGCTTATCCACGATTGGGCATTTTCGTTTTTCTTACTGCACTGATCGGACTTGCAATTCTTAGCGGAACAAACTTGCGTCCGCCTCTGCCACTCTACGTTGCAGGCGAAGTTGCAGCGCAGGATGTGCTTGCCACACAGAACTTACTCTTTGAAGACACCAGTTCAACACTTGCTAAACGTAAGCAGGTTGCCGCACTGCAACCACCAATCTATGATCTTGACCGCTCCCCTATTTCAAAGATTCAAGATAAATTCCGACTCATTTTCGACTTGATTAACTCACCTATTGCTTCTGCAAGTGAAGAAGATTCTATCCGCTGGCAAATTGAAGAGATCCTTAACGTTGAAGTCTCTCGTAAGACTTTCAGCCACTGGAAAGAAGAACGGTTCCAGAGTATTTTCTACACGCAAGCACTTCCATATCTTATCGACAAGTTGAACAAAGGGATTGTGGCAGACAGTACATTGATGTTGCAAAATAGAAACGGATATCTCATCCGTGACCTTGCACATAACAATGAAACGCTTCACTCTGTTTCGTTCAAATTGGGTGATCTTGCGTCTATAAAAAAAGGTCTTGTTAAGGAGCTACGGAAAAAGGGAAAAGCACCGCTCCGTACACGTAATGCGGTCTTATCTCTTGTTTCACCAGTGCTCACTCCGACAATCACTCCAAACAGAGTTGAAACACAGCAGCGAGAGCAGCTGGCAGTCGAGTCAATTGACCCTGTATATTACAGTATCAAAAAAGGTGAGAGCATCGTTCGCAAAGGCGAACGAGTCACGCTACCGATCCAAATTAAACTGCAAGCGCTGTTAGCGCATAAAAACCAACGCTTCTTCCCGTATCAAATGCTTGGGGTGTTTATGACAACCCTGTTGCTCGGTGCAGGACTTGCGTTTGAGCGCAGTGGACGCAGGCTAAGCTCGTTGCGTAATGAAGATTTGTTCTTCACCACGCTCGTTATCATCCTTTTTGCGGGTGGTGCTAAAGCGTTCACACTCCTTCAGGGACACTTTGATGGGACGCAGCAGGCTGTTGCCATGCTTCCTATCTTATATCCAGTTGCAGGTGCACTAGGGCTTTCTGGACTTATATTCGGCATCAGACGTTGTAGCGTCATTTCGCTTATTATCAGCTTCCTTTGCACTGTCATGCTAGGCGGAACAATTGAAATGTTCCTCTTCTATTTTATTGGCAGCATGCTTAATGTATGGCTGGTTCAACACGCAGAAAGCCGTAAAGACATTGCTCTTAGCGGACTTCCTCTCATGGGCGGGCTGGTAATTACGTGGCTTGGCTTAGCGTTGTATCAACAGTTGGACATGCCTGACATCATTGTTGGAGCAACCTTTGCGGCAGCAAACGGTATTATATCGTTGCTAGTTGTGTTTGCGTTAAGCCCTATTATTGAACTTGTCTTCAACTACACAACCCGCTTTAAGCTAATGGAGTTGATGAACCTTGAGCAGCCATTGCTTCAGGAACTTATGATGAACGCCCCCGGCACCTATCATCATTCACTTATTCTCTCCAACCTTGTTGAAGCTGGTGCAAAGTCCATTGGTGCAAACAGCCTGCTCTGTAAAGTCGCAGCGCTGTACCATGACATTGGTAAACTTATAAAGCCTCAGTACTTCATTGAAAATCAGGGACGTGCAAAAAATCCTCATGACAAATTAACGCCAGCCATGAGTACCCTTATTCTTATTTCGCACGTAAAAAAAGGTGTTGAGCTTGCTCGCAAGTATCGCCTTGGACACGAGATCGAAGATATTATTCAACAGCATCATGGCACATCTGTTATCCGCTATTTCTATACAAAAGCAGCTGAACAGGATGATAGCCTATGCAAAGATGACTTCCGTTACCCGGGTCCAAAACCTAAAAGCCGAGAAGCCGCAATTGTTATGCTTGCTGATGCAGTTGAAGCTTCGAGTCGTGTTCTTGCTGACCCGACGCCAAGCCGCTTGAAGGGGCATATTGACACCATCATCAAAGGAATCTTCTCTGAAGGACAACTGGACGATTCCGAACTTACTTTTGCCGACTTAACCAAAGTCGGGGAGAGCTTCCACCGAGTTCTTACCGGTATTTTCCACCGAAGAATTGAGTACCCTGAAGAACAGCGTGCGGGGTGCATCAAGAACCATGAAGAAAAAAACGGTAACGGCGATAAACCTAAAAACGGTCCTGCTCCAGAAGCAGCATAAACTCTATGATTACGATAAAAAAAAGCCAGTCTGTTGACTGGCTTCTTCCCTTTTCGCGCAGTGAATTACGCAATGCAATGGAAGCTATGCTTTCCGCCATCGGACATAGCGGTAAAGACGTTGAAATTAATCTTGTCGATGACGCAACCATTGCAGATTTAAACGCGTCTTTCCTTCAATGTGATGGTCCTACCAACATTCTTTCATTTCCAGCTTCTGACGACGGTAGTACACAAGGCATCGGCTGGTTGGCACTCTCCATGGACACTTTAGAGCGGGAATGCCTTTTATATGGTCAAGAGCGGGCTGAGCATGCCCTACGCCTCATTGCGCACGGCACACTACACCTTGCAGGATACGACCACGGCGAGGAGATGTTCGCGTTAACTGATGTTGCCCTTGATGCCGGAATCGCCACTCTCCATTAATACACTCGTGACGCTCTCGTTGCGAAAAAAATTCCACGAGCACACCTTTATATAGTGCTTTAAGGATACAATAGAGATTATATTCCAAGATAAATCGTATCCTGCGAAGATTACATACTCTATTAATTCTCTAGACATATACCTAAGATACTTAAGTCTAAAGCTAACGCCTTGTAATAAAATTACATGGCGTTTTTTTACTTTCTGAAACTGAAAATTGAAATACTCTCGAACAACTGGGGGACACAGCTTCTACATGCTCTTCATTATATGCATAGTATAGTTTAGTGCACTTACAACTGCTAACTATATACAATTTAATGTAAAAAGAACGTTGCCCGACGTTTTTTTTATTGTATAGTAAAAACTCGCACACTATACTTTTTACATATATGAGCGCAAAATGAAACACTGCATCTACATAATTATCTCACTAGTTGTTATAACCATTGTTAATCAACACCAACGAGAGATATCTACACTAAAAAACTTAGTTGAATCACAGAATCAACTAATTAGTGCTATGCAAATTTCTCAGCGTAATATATCTGTACAAACAAAACTAGCTCTTACAATAGGTCGTAACACACAGCAGTCACTACATGACTCCCGTACTAAACGCATTGTAAAAGTCACTGCATATAGTCCGCGAAAGGCAGAGACCGACTCTACTCCGTTTACAACTGCCTATAACACCAAGGTGCGCCCTGGAATAATTGCAGTATCCCGTGATCTTTTTGCCAAAGGCTGGACATTCGGAAGAAAGGTTTACATCAAGTCTCTGGGAGTATTTACAATAGAAGACTTAATGGCAAAACGTAAAAAAAATCAGATTGATATATTCATTCCAGAAACAACAAAAGCCATCGCATTCGGGCGAAAAAACATGGAAGCACACTTACTTGCGCAGCCAAGAACACAACAAGAAACGTACACCCATCTCTACCGCTCACCTACGCCAGATTTTTTGCTTGCTGCTGATGACTTTTGCAAAAGAAGACCATAAACACAGCTAACTCATCCTAACCACGCCAAACAAAACGCCTCAGAAATGTTTCTGAGGCGTTTTGCCTGTACAACAAGTAGCCACTATTATTAAATACTGTGGTCTACCATATCCTTTTTCAAAATCAATTGCTCGTTGCAATAGGGGCAAACCATGTCTATCACGCGCCCGTCTCCATGGACTGAACGGATTCTGCACCGAAAAACTTTTCGACAATAAGGACATCGGACTTTCTTTTCCATATACATTTTCTCCTGTCTTTCCCCCGCCTCTAGAATATAAAGGAATACTCACAGATGCAACTGTAAAACACTAGAACACTTGCTAGATTAGCAAAACGCTCGCTCTGCAAGGCTTTCTGTAATTGCGTCAACCTTGACCTTATGCACCTCAAGAACTAAACAAGTCTGGCACTTCATTATTCTTCAACTGCGAGCACTGCATGAAACTTTCTTTCAAAGATAAAAATCTCTTCTTGCTCTTTGGCATCACCCTTTTCGTTGTCATGGGTGTTTCAAGCATCCTTCCTGTTCTGCCAAGCGCTGGACGTTCTTTACACATCCCAATGTCAGAAATCGGCTTACTCCTCACAAGCTTTACTTTTCCGGGAATTTTTCTCACGCCTCTTGCAGGTATCCTTGCTGATAGATACGGCAGAAAGGCTGTCCTTATCCCGGCACTCGTACTTTTTGGACTTGCAGGATTCTCGTGTTCGCTCACAACAAATTACCAAACCATTCTTTTTTTACGTGTGCTGCAAGGCATCGGCGCAGCGCCAATCAGCCTTTTATACACCACCATCACAGGCGATCTGTACACGGGCAGAGAACGCCTTAAAATAATGGGCTACAACGCAACTGTTTTAAGCCTCGGCACAGCGCTTTTTCCTTTCATCGGCGGTGTCCTTGGTGAACTGGGCTGGCAGTATCCATTTATGTTGCCTATTCTGGCTCTGCCGCTTGCCCTACTCTGCGCTTTGCACCTTGACCTGCCGAACCCGAAATCCACTGAAACAATTTCTGGCTACTTCAAAAAAACTGCGCACATCATTTCATCACGAAAAGCACTTGTCCTTTTCGGAATGACACTCTGCACGTTCGCTATTTTGTACGGTCCAATTATCACATATGTGCCAATTCTTGCTGATAATGCGTTCAATGCCAGCCCATCCCGTATTGGTCTTTTGTTTGGCGTTTCTTCATTGTTCACTGGAGTTGCAGCTTCGCAACTTGGGCGCTTACGCCGTTTTGTATCTGTCCGGACAATGCTATGCTTTGCTGCCGTATTCTTTTTTGCAGCTATGGCAACCATGCCTTTGCCAAAAAGTTTTTGGATGCTTGCCATACCAATCAGCTTCTTCGGCATGGGGCAAGGACTTTCATTCCCTAATTTAGCTGCAAAATTAACTGGAATTGCCTCTATGGAAAAACGCGGGGCAGTGATGGCTGTTAACGGCAGCGTGCTACGTATTGCCCAGACAATCAGTCCTCCGCTCTTTTCAATCCCGTTCGTTTTCAGCGGCGTTTCCGCCGTTTTTTACACTGCGACACTCATAGGCGTTGGCATGTTCTTTCTAGCACTGAACTGTCCACCCGACGAACAGACAGAAAATTAAAAGAAAAAATCCTCTGTAAGCAAGTAACTTACAGAGGATTTTTTTCTTTTATGCCTATTGCTGACTGCTAGCATGCTGGATAATAGCTCTACAAAAGGCTGGAAGATCATCGGGCGCTCGGCTGCTTACCATATTACGGTCGACAACAACTGATTCATTCACCCATTTTGCACCGGCATTTTCCAAGTCATCAATAATTCCACGCGTAGAGGTACAAGTATAGCCTTTAACGATTCCCGCAGAAATAGGTATCCAGCCTGCATGACAAATAAATGCAAGTGTTTTGCCTTGCTCATGCATTTTACGGGTAATTTTTTTTACATCCATATCACGGCGTAATTTATCAGGCGCAAACCCACCGGCAAGAACCAAAATATCAAAATTGTCCGGATTAACATCCGAAAGCAGAACATCTGCCTTCACCGGATATCCATGATATCCTTTGTACGTAGCATTTGTATCCAGACCGGCAAGAACCACAGCCGCGCCCTCTTCAATCAAGCGAAGTTTAGGGTACATGAGCTCAAGATCTTCAAAAAGATCTCCTACGAACATCAGTACTTTTTTTCCATCCAATAAACCCATAACGTGCCTCCTGCTTTGCTATCTACTTTACCATGCAGGAGTAATTATTCTGTTATTAACCTGTGCAACAAAAAAAACGCACAGGGCGTTTGCCCTGTGCGCTTATAATTACATGTGGTGAATAAGGATTATTCAACCCAGTCGAAAGTACGCGTAATAGCTTTCTTCCAACCAGCATATCCTTTTTCACGTTCGTCTTTGCTAAGCTGCGGATCCCATGTTTTGTCGATTGCCCAGTTTGCACGCAGGTCTTCAATGCTAGTCCAGTAACCGACAGCAAGACCAGCTGCGTATGCAGCGCCAAGACAAGTGGTTTCTGTAACCTGAGGACGAACAACAGGTACGCACAGAGAATCAGACTGGAACTGCATGAGCAGTTCGTTCATTACCATACCACCATCAACTTTCAGAGTGCTAAGAGCAACACCGGAGTCTTTGTTCATAGCTTCGATAACGTCACGGGTCTGGTATGCAACAGCTTCGAGACAAGCACGTGCAATGTGACCTTTGTTAGCGAAACGAGTAAGACCTGCGATTACGCCGCGAGCGTCGGAACGCCAGTACGGAGCAAACAAGCCCTGGAAGGCAGGAACAACGTAAACGTCGCCGTTATCTTCCACAGACTTAGCAAGTTCTTCAACTTCAGGTGCAGCGCTGATGAGGTTAAGGTTATCACGCAGCCACTGGATAAGAGCACCAGCGATAGCAATAGAACCTTCCAGACAATATACAGTTTCTTCGTTACCGAATTTGTAACCAACGGTAGTAAGAAGACCCTGTTTAGACTGGATAGGCTTGGTACCGGTATTAAGAAGCATAAAGCAACCAGTACCGTAAGTGTTTTTAGCTTCACCAGTGTCAAAGCAAGCCTGCCCTACAAGTGCAGCCTGCTGGTCACCAAGTGCGCCACAAACTGGTACGCGTGCACCAAGAGGACCATTCTCTTCAGTAGTACCCCAAGTATCATTATCAGAAGAAGATACGATGCGTGGGAGACCTTCTGCAGGGACATCCATGATATCAAGGATTTCTTTATCCCATTCGAGAGTTTCAAGATCCATAAGCATGGTGCGGGAAGCGTTGGATACGTCTGTTACATGTGCGCCGCCTTGTGCGCCGCCAGTAAGGTTCCAGATAATCCAAGTTTCCATGGTACCGATAAGAGCGTCACCATTACGAGCAGCAGCTCTAACGCCAGGTACATTATCCATGATCCATTTCATTTTAGGACCGGAGAAGTAGGTAGCAATAGGAAGCCCAGTTTTTTCGCGGAAGCGATCCTGTCCACCTTCAGCCATCAACTCCTTACAAATCTGGTCAGTACGTGTGCACTGCCAAACAATAGCATTATAGTAAGGTTTACCTGTAGCTTTGTCCCAGATAACAGTAGTTTCACGCTGGTTGGTAATACCGATGGCAGCGATGTCGGAACCTTTCAATCCAGACTTCTGCAAAGCACCTTTAATTACTTCCTGAGTATTCTCCCAAATTTCCATTGGGTTATGCTCTACCCAGCCCGGCTTAGGGAAAATCTGCTCATGCTCTTTTTGATCCATGCCGACAATGCGACCTTTTTTGTCAAAAATAATGAAACGTGAGCTTGTAGTTCCCTGGTCAACAGCGCCAATGTACTTAGCCATAGTGATCCTCCACTTTTAAGGTAAGGCTAACAATAAAACTGAATGAAACTAAACAGTAATGTTACTGCTGGGCAACAAATGCTTCAACAGCACGGAGTGAACTAGCAACCGCAATGCCAGTTCCACATTTCATTCGCATCCAATCCTGATGAGCTAACAGAGAGCCGACAGCGTATACACGCTCATGTACAACTTTTCCATTTTCATCGACTGGGCGGAATGAAGAATCGACCTCTACACCTGCGGAACTTACTTTGTGTCCACGCGGGTCGAGTAGATCGGTACGGTGCCACTCTTCACGGTCAGCAGGCTGCTGTACTGGCAGATCCATCACAGTCTCCACAATGTGATGTCTGTTAGCAAACAGTCCGCCCCCGAGGAAACGTCCGGTAGCAAGCACAACGCCAGTGGCAATCACTTTTTCCGTTGGAGCCTGCACACCGAGAGTCACTTCATAGCGACCATCTTCGAGTGGGGTTACAGAAAATACCCTATGTTGTAGCTTTAAATCAACACCTAAGGTACTAATTCTTCCTTCAAAAAGGCTTTTTAAACGCATACCCGGCACGGAAGCCGGTAAAGTCGGGAGTTCGAAGACTTTTACGCCAAGCTCTTTTTCCATCTCTTCAAGGATTTCACCAGGGGTGTAAATACCAAGAATAGCTGGTACGCCTACAGCTTCCACACCAGAAAGATGCGGTTTAATAAGGTCGTACAAGCTTTCACGAACTTCTTTGATTTCCATAGACTGTGCCATGGTGCCTGTCAAAATAGGCTTCATAGCAGAAGGGTCTGGGAATTCAAGGCGCATTGTTTTAAGGTTAGACCACTTGTCACCAAGAGTAGTCGCAACCTGTTTTGCGCTAAATTCACGAAGTCCTTCAAAATCGATCAGCAACGCAGGTGTGTTGTTTTTAAACGCCTCCACACCTGCCCACATGGTAGCTGGAACAGCCCATGTAGTTTTTTCTGTACCGATAGGGGTAACTACTTTGCTGTTTGCATCTTTCACCATACGGTATTCAAGACCGAACTCGGAAAGGAAATCAAACAGTTCACCATATGCTTTTTCAACATCTTCACGAGACACATGCGCGTAAGGATGATTAGGCATATCAGCAGCAACAGCTGCCATAGCTTCCCAAGGGTTATCCCACAGTTTTTTTTCTGCTACAGGATGAACACCCATTACATCAAACAAGCCGCTGGAGAATACGATTTCGCCGGTACTGCCTGCCTGACAAACAGACACACCGCGCTTTGCCGCATACACAGCAGCGGACATACCGGCAATGCCGGTACCTACTACAAAAAGATCACGTTCAGTGACTGGCAAGTTGCTCATATCACCCTCTAATCCATTTCCAGATTAAGAAGACCGAAGTACAGTGCTTCTTTAAGTTCTGCCTGATTGAACTGAGCATCCCAAAGGATAGGACGCTGTCCCTTCCAACGCTTAGAAAGGAAATCGCGCATGCTGTCTACGCCTGCGTCGCCTTCGAAAAGACCACGGTCGTACATGTGAGCAGCAATACGCGCACCGCAGAATGCACCCTGACAAGAGCCTTTACCTACACGGCTACGCAGACCAACCGCCTGAATACGCGGTTTTTCATCTGGACCGAAGGAATCAAGGATAGCGTCAACAGCACTCTTAGGTACAATTTCGCATTCGCAAAGAAGGTAGTCATCAGACTGATGGCGACGCATCCACTCACGTTTAGTAAGGATGGAAGGTTCTGCCCATTCGGTCTGTACATAATCAGGAAGGACACTACCACCAGTAAGACAAGGAGCATCAACCTTAAGTCGGTTACAAACAAGGTCAGCACATCGTTCTGCCATAAGGCGGTATGTTGTAAGTTTACCACCTGTAATGGTGATAAAGTTCTCAAGGTTTTCTTCTTCGTGATTAATAAGTGCGTAGCCACGGCTAGCAGCACGGTCACTTGAAGATTCACCAAGCTGCACAAGCGGGCGAACACCGGCATATGCACGAACGTAACGGCAGGTATCCAAAGCAGGTACCATCTGGGCGCCCTGATCGATGTTGCGGTTGATCTCTTCGATGGACGGAGCCACGTTATCAAGATCTTCAACACGAACAGAAGTGGTACCTAATACGGAAACTGTACCGCCAGGAACGAGAATATCGCCATCTCCCGGAGGACGCAGTCGGTTAATAACACGATGGTTCAGTCGAGAAAGGGTTACGAGCAAGCTACCTTTCGCATATGTCATGCGAATAGTGGCACCTGCCATTTCTGCGACATGTGAAGCCCATGCACCGGTTGCGTTTACATACTGTTCAGCTTCGATGACAGATTCTTCACCGGTACGTGTATTAATCACGCGGGCGCCGGTAATTTTTCCACCTTCTTTGTTAAAGCCAAGCAGTTTTACATAACGCTTGTACACACCCCCGTGTGCTTCAGCGTCTGCAACGTTTTCCAGTGAAAGCTTAAACGGATCGATAGATGCGTCTTCTACTTCATAGGCTGCAATAACATCAGGGTTAAGGTTTGGCTCAAGTTCCAATGCTTCTTCAGGGCTAATTTCCCTGCATGGTACTCCAGCATTTTCACAGTTAATAGGGAACTGTTTGACATAATCTTCATCATCACCTTTCACTGCGACAAACAAGCCGCCTGTATTTTCAACGCAGTGAGGGGCAAATTCTTTGATGATGTCCCCTTCAACCTTACACTCATTTGCAGAATGCGGGTCAGTGGCTACATAACGGGCACCACTGTGAAGCAAACCGTGGTTGCCGCCGGATGCACCAGCATTGACATCACGCTGCTCAATAAGCATGCATTCTACGCCCCTAAGGGCTAAGTCACGGAATATACCGGTGCCGGTTGCGCCTGCACCGATAATAAGTACTTGAGTCTGCAAAAAAACCTCCAGACATCATGTAACACTAAACATTTAACACAAATAAACAAATTCCAGTGCAAGGAGTCATACCCCCTGCTAACCAGCGGCACAAATTTTAGTATCTACCGCGCAGTCTTACATTTGTACTGGTCAACTAATGACATAAAACAGCCGAAAAAAATCGCAGCCTGATATCCAGCCTGCAAAACTACAAAAAAGACACTCCTCGACCAGTACCGTCCATATGTATGCAATTGAACCTATAATGTCCAGCCGTGACTTTTCAGATATTGAGGGAATCCACAACTATAAAAACTTTTTTTCTTGGATCGCAAACACTGTTCACCTTGCCTTAATAAACTTTCTCAATTATAGGAGTGTGGCTATTGCGCTTTTTACAGGCCGCTTAAGGAGATTAGCTTGAAGTCATCATCTACACGAATTCAATATCTAGACGGTATTCGCTTCAAACGAGTTGTTAACGCTGCTGCGAAACGTCTCATTGAAAAACATGGTCATCTTAATGATATTAATGTGTTTCCTGTTCCAGACGGAGACACAGGCAGCAACATGGCAGGAACAATGGATAACGTTGTTAAAAAATCTGCCGACACCCTTGACCAGTCTATTGGCAAAATGAGTGAAGTAATTGCAGAAAGTGCTTTACTCGGTGCCCGTGGCAACTCCGGTGTTATTCTTGCTCAATTCTTTTGCGGTTTTTCTGAAGGCGTGAAAGGACTTCAGCGCGTTACTCTTAAAGATTTTTCTGATGCTGCCTCCAATGCATCAAAGCGTGCTCTCGAAGCTATTTCCGAACCTAAAGAAGGTACTATCCTTACTGTTATTCGTGACTGGTCGGATCATCTCTCCGCCAACCACCAAAATTACAACAACTTCCATGATCTTTTGTATGACTCACTTGAGCATGCAAAAGAATCCGTTCTCGCCACTAAAGAAAAACTTGCTTCTTTAAAAGCTGCGGACGTTGTTGATGCCGGAGCGTTGGGCTTTGTATACCTGCTTGAAGGCATTGTTGAATTTACAGAACGCGGAAGCCTTAACAGACAAGAAGAGCAAAGTATCATTCCTGAACCGTCCGCGGGCGTACATGACCGTGTAGCTGTTGATAGCCTTACCTACTCCTTCTGCACAGAATGTATGATTTCCGGTGAAGGCATTGACAGAGATGCACTGCGTAAAGAAGTCGGTGAACTTGGCGACTCTCTTGTCGTTGCAGGCACATCTTCAAAAGTTCGTGTGCATGTACATACAAACGAGCCTGAAACCGTTTTCCAAATTGCAGCGGAATACGGCGAAGTATCTCACCATAAAAAAGAAGATATGCTGGAACAGCACAGAAACCTTCTCACGGTGAAAGAACAGCGCACAGGCATTCTTACAGACTCAACTTGTGACCTTCCTGATGAGTTAATCAAGAAATATGACATCCACGTAGCACCGTTAAAACTGTACATGGACGGTAACGAACTGCTGGATAAAGTAGATATTTCTACTGAAGAATTTAATAAAAAGCTTGCTGATTCTAAATCAGTACAAACCTCCCAGCCTTCTCCAGGGCATTACAAAGCACTCTACGAAAAACTTAACGCAGATTACGAAGAAGTACTGGCAATGCACGTTATGGCAATCCATAGCGGAACCTTCCAGTCTTCTAAAAACATGGGTGCTTCTATTCTTGATGATCCGCATGCTATCGACACCTACACAGTAACAGGCGGTCTCGGTCTTGTTACTCTTGAAGCGGCAAAACTTGCCCAGCAAGGCAAAGGTGCCAAAGAGATTGCAGAGAAAGTTGAAGAGATGCGTAAAAATGTTTTTGTACTGGTTGCAATGGATACTGTGGACTTCGCAGTAAGAGGCGGTCGTCTGAACAAAAACATTGGTACCATTGCTAAGCTCTTCAACATTAAGCCTGTCCTTGAGTTTGCAACCCGCAACGAAGGCTTGTGTGGTATTGTCGCAAAATGCTTCGGCGTTCGTCATTCAGAAGCACGTCTCATTAAGCTTCTCAAAAAACGTGTTCAAGGCAAAACCAACCTGCGTTTTGCAATTACACATGTTGAAGCACCTGAAAAGGCAAAGCGCCTTACAGACATGATTAAAAAAGAATTTCATTCCGATATTGAATTTGAACTGCAAGCAGCTCCCGTACTTGGCTGCTACAGTGGACCTGGGGCATGTGCTGTTTCAGTTCTTTGTGATTCATAATAGCCGAGATTATACACACGTAAAAAAAGCCGCTCATGGATATGAGCGGCTTTTTTTACGTCTATTTTCTTTCTAATGTAGGTTCAAAAACTGCCCCGTCTTTTACATTAGTACAAATAAACGTTTTAAGACGAGGCAGTTAGATGTTCATAAACCCGAATTAACTCTTAACAGTACGAGTAATTCTGAAGAACAAGGTGTACAGAACCGGCACAACAATCAGTGTAAGTACAGTCGCAAAGGTAAGACCAAAGCAAATTGTTACCGCCATGGATGCCCAGAACCTGTCAATAACAAGAGGAAGCATCCCAAGTACTGTTGACATAGCTGCCATGAGTACAGGGCGGATACGACTTACGGATGAATCCAGCACAGCTGCATATGGCTCTTTACCAGCAGCAATCTCTGCATCAATCTGGTCGATCAAAATTACCGCGTTCTTAATCAACATGCCTGACAAGGATAAGAAACCAAGCAAAGCTAAGAAGCCGAATGGCTGCCTTGTAAGCAACAGCCCGCTTGTAACACCGATAATTGAAAGCGGAATGACACAGGCAATAATCAGCGGCTGGCGATACGCGTTAAACAGCATAACAACGACAAGTGCCATCAGCAAAAATGTTACAGGAAGCCCTTTGCCAACGTAAGAACGGGATTCGTTTGACTTCTCCCAGCTACCGCCCCACTCAAGAGTATACCCAGGAGGCAGAGTCAATGCTTCGATAGCAGGTTGAAGTTTACGGCGCAGCGTCTCTGCTGTCCCAACGCGAGGGTCACACTGAACCGTAATTGCGCGCTGATGATCTCTACGACGAACCGTAGATTCTTCCCAAGTTGTCTTTACATCAGAAACAAGCTGCCCCATAGGAATTCCCTGCGGTGACATTTTGTTATAGACCTGAAGCATCTGCATGTCTTCGACACGACGGCGTTCTGTTGCCGGAGGACGCATAATAATAGGAAGTAATTTGTTTTCTTCCCTATACACTCCCATTGTGATGCCATCGTACCCACGCTTCAACGCCTGAGCAACATCAGCACGAGTCACCCCGACACGCAGACCACGTGCCTGAGAATATTCTGCCTCAATCACTTTCACAGGCTGGCGCCAGTCATCACGAACATATTTTGTTGTAGGCTCGGCAAGCATAATTGCCTTTGCCTGTTCTGCAAGGTCATGCAGTACTTTTCTATCTGGACCTCTGAACCGAGCTTCAACTTTAAATTTTGCAGCAGCACCAAGCGGAAACTTGCGTACTCGCGGCTCCGCGTACAAGAATTTTTCATCTAATTCTTTTTGAATAAACTCAATTGTTTCATCAAGCCGTTCGGCATCATTGATGTTAAGGATCAGCTGCCCGTACGATGAATTTGCAAACTCAGGTTCCAGCGAAAGATAGAAACGAGTTCCGCCACCGCCGACGAATGAAGCAACATCTGCGATTGTAGGAAACTGCAACAGCGATTTTTCCAGTGCGTATAAATCTTCCGATACTATATCAACGTTTGTTCCCTCAGGTAGCCAGTAATCCACAATCAACTGCGGACGACGAGATTCAGGGAAAAATGTTTTATCAACATATTTAAAGTTGGTTACAGCTAAAAAGAGCAACACAACCATAGTAGCCAGCGTTACCCATCGGAAGCGGATACTGAAATCCAGCATTTTTCTATAAACTGTAAAGAAAATTCCCGCGTATGGATCTTTGCCCTGCAAGTTTTCAGGTACTTTTAAGCCAATATAGCACCACAGTGCTGATACCGTCATCGCCAGCAGCCAACTCACCAGCAAAGAGACACCTACAACAACAAACAATGATTCACAAAATTCACCTGTGTTGTTGTCTGCAAGATACACTGGCAAAAATGCCAACGCAGCAACAATAGTCGCGCCAAGTAACGGCCATGCTGTTTCGGAATAGGTTTCTTTTGCAGCGTCCAGCCTGCTTTTACCCAGCTGAAGCTTGATAAGCATACTTTCGGTAACAACAATGGCGTTATCTACCAGCATCCCCAATGCAATAATTAATGCACCCAACGAAATTCGTTGCAGGTCAACATGAAGCATGCGCATGACAAGAAAGGTTGTCGCAATCGTCAGCAGCAAACCTAAGCCGATCAACATACCGCTGCGTACGCCCATGAAAATAAACAATAAGGCAACAACAATAAGTAGCGCTGCGCCAAGGTTCATCATGAATTCGTCGATAGATTTCTGAACAAGATCAGACTGCATTGCAACGACGGAAATTTCCATCCCGATAGGTAAAAATTGCTTCAACTCGTTAATGCGAGCTTTAACCGCTTCACCCATCTTAATAACGTTACCGCCTGATACTGTAGATGCAGCAATGCCCAATGACGGCATTCCATTAAATCGCATCTGCTTTGAGACTGGCTCAACATATCCTTTACGGATTGTTGCAATGTCACGAAGCAATACCATTTTATCAGAAGCACCACGGCTGATGATAAGGTTACCTACAGCCTCTACGCTGTTGAATTCTCCATTAACGGCAAGGCGTAATCGTTCGCGTCCGATATTAATGTTACCGGAATCTATAACGATATTTTGTTTATCTAATGCATTAAAAACAGATGCAGGTGGAATACCGCGTTCGGCAAGAGATGTACTGGACATATCTACATAGATACACTCTCGCTGTGCGCCCCATATTTCCACTTTTGCTACGTTTTTCACCAGCAAAAGCTCTTTGCGCAGCTCATCGACTTGTTTTTTCAGCTCTGCATAGGAAAAACCATCGCTAGTGACTGTAAGAAACACGCCGTACACATCGCCAAAGTCGTCTTTGACCATTGGTGCTCGTACGCCCGGTGGAAGGGTGGGAGTCACATCACGCATTTTTTTGCGTAAATCGTCCCATATCTGCGGTAGTTCTCTCGCGCGTTTGCTTTCTTGAATATCAACCCAAACAACCGAAAGCCCCGGACGGGACATAGAGCGTACATGCTTCAAGCTTTCCATCTGCTGGATAGCTGTTTCCAGTACGTCTGTGACCTCTTCTTCCACCTGAACGGTGCTGGCACCAGGGTATTGTGTAATAACAATAGCTGTTTTAAGCGTAAATTCTGGATCTTCCAGTTTACCCATTTGGAAATATGAGTACGCACCAGCAATGAAAAGCAGCAACACCACAAACTGTGTTATGGCGCGCTTTTTAATAGATAACTCAGCTAAGTTCATTGCAGCACCCTACTTTCCAGAATCGAGAAGACGAACTTTTTGCCCAGCAGATAAGTAATGTGCACCAGCAATTACAACCCACTCACCCTGCTGCAATCCGTTGATAACTTCGATCCCACTCGAAAAGACCTGACCGACCTTAACTGAACGGCGTTCAACAGAAGTGGATTCTGTATTGTACACCCACACTGTTGATAAACCTTCTTTGTCCGCTACCACTGCGGTTTCTGGCAAAATATAATGAGCGCTCGTATTTTCTTTTGCGAAATGTAATGTCACATTTGCTGCCATCCCCGGAAGAAAGCTAATATCTTTCGGACGCTTGAACTGCACTGTCAGAGGGTATGTGCGGGTCTCCGGCTCTGCATCGAATGCAAGTTCTTTGACCTGTGCTTCAATGTGGTTACCGGGGAATGCTTCAAGGTCTACTGTTATACCTTGCAGCTCATTCTGACGGATAATCAGGTTATCTGGTAACCCGATAGTCACTTCGAGCATCTCAATATCCTGCAATTTAACAACAGGCTGACCAGCTTTGATTGTCTGATAATTATCCATGTATTTAGTAGAAATATATCCACTAAATGGCGCTTTCAGCGAAGCATATGCAAGATCGGTTTTAGCTTTATTCAACTGTTCAGCTAAAGACTTAACCTTAGCTTCAGTAGTCTTGTATGTGGCTTCTGCTTGGTCAAACGATGCTTTCGCGGCATTATCTTCTTCGAAAAGCTTACCATAGCGCGTATAGCGCAAGTGCGCTTCTTTTAAAGCAGCTTTTGCACCCACCAACTGTGCTTCAAGTCTACGTACTTGTATGCGGTAGTCGGTGGTATCAAGCGCAGCAATCAAGCTGCCCTTTTTCACATACTGCCCTCTTGTCACTGGATAGCTAATCAACTGTCCACTTACACGAAACGCCAACGCGACCTCAGATGTAGCTTCTACCTTGCCAGGAAAAACTCGTGTTGCAACCTGATCTGCTGGTGCAATCTTCATGGCTTTTACAGGTCTAATAACATCTGCAACCTTTTCTTCCTTACAACCGGTCAGCAACGGCACAATACATAAAGCAATAACTAGTATTTTTCGAAACATATTACTATCCTGCTAAGCTAATATCCCATTAAGAAATAAATCTTTTATAGAAGCCATTGTCTCTTCATCAAGCTCACCGCGAACAGCTTCACTTCGAATGATTGTCTGACAAAAATCTTCAAATAAGCGGGCAAGAACTTCTACATTCACCGGCTTAAAAAGCCCCTGCTCTATCCCTTTTGTAAACAACGTAATCAAGTTGTTTTCAACTTCCTTTCGGCGCTCAGCAATCAGTGCATCAACAACTTCATCACCGGAGGAGCCAAAACCGTTACCGACCATGTTGTACAACAAAATATATTCATGCCGCTTGTTAAAAGCGACTCGTCTCGCCTGCAAAAATTTTGTTATTATCGCCATGGGGTCGCCTTCGCTACTCCAAACAGGGCGCAATTCGCTCGTGATATCTGCAATCACGCCGACCATAATCTCTCTAAATAACTCGCGCTTACCCGGGAAAAATTTATAGAGCGTTCCTGTCGCAAATTCTGCCTCTGCGGCAATTTCCTGCATCGACACCGAGTGGTATCCCTGCTTCGCAAACAGGCGCATTGCGGCATCAATAATATCTTTTCTATGCTGCTCTCGTTCGCGTTCTTTACGAGAAAGTGCAGTCGAACCTGTACTCATATATTCCTCATTCATTCTATGAATTAATATTCATTTTTTTAACAAGATATTTCCCATAAATGAAATATCAATTCAAGACAATTAAAAAGCTCCCGCTGGAGAACATCCTGCGAGAGCTTCTAGATAGATATATGGTACGGTCTATTCGACGTCTTCAACCCATTTGGTTAATGTCGCTATGATTTTTCTAGCTTGATCCGGGCTGGAAATATTGAATTTAGACTGAGCACGATACTCACCGTTCATCTTACGGTAACGGCGGATCATATATTTTTCCGGTCCGTAATCATCTTTTTTGTTGTCCCACTGCTGGTAACGGAAAATAATAGTGGTCCATGCCCCCTTGGTAAGAACTTCTTTATCAAGTTCTTTTACAATAAGGAGGTCACCTTCTTCATAGTTAATAGTGAGTTCTTCAATTGTACTGCTCATACTACTCCTCGCAATCTAAAAATATTGAGGTCTGCGTACTACGCTATTGGCTTTGGTGCAAGAAAATACAGAAAGCGAAGTCTCATCACCACGCATCCACTCATACAGTTATGCCACGGCGACAACGCACAAACAAAGTCAACCTTTACGTGTCGCAGCAACAAAAGCATGTAGAATTTTTAACATAACACCCTAATCTTCAAATCCTTCCGCTTCATCCTCAACTCCATTCTCTGCTGCTGTTTGCCAGATTTTAGGAGCTTCACCAAGATGACGCTTTGCCTCACGCAGTCCAAGATTGAATGCTTTGACATTCAATGCCTGAATTTTAGGAGGTAACGTTTCTTCTAACGATTTGCGGACAATTCGCGGCTCTGCAAACGCAAGTAAATGAGTCACTGCCCCAAGAACAATTGTGTTTAGCGTTAATTCGTTACCAATCTTATCCTTAGCGAGCTTCGTAAAAGGCAGCCCCACAAATTGGTTTGTTGGCGCATGCTGTACCAGCTCAGAATCAACCAGCAACACACCACCACGTTTTAAAAAGCGGTAATAAGCATTACACGCGGGTTGAGACAATGCCACAAGCAAATCCAAATTTTCTGTTTTTGGAAAACTAATAGCTGAACTACTAATAACGACATCCGCACGGCTGGAACCACCACGGGCTTCAGGTCCGTAACTTTGTGTCTGGGTCACATTATACCCATGTCCCAACGCAAGAGAATGTCCAAGTACGCGCCCGAGAGTAATCAGCCCCTGACCGCCAGTGCCAGACAACCGAATTTCAAAACGATCTATCTGCTGTAGCTCTTTCATGTGCTTTACTCCTTCGCCTGCAAGGACTGACGCAACTCATCGTAACGCTCTTCAAGCCCCGGTCTATCGAGATTCTGGAATACGCCTGTCGGGATACGGGTATCGCCTTCTTTCAAATTTTCCACTTTGACAGTGTTCTTTTTTAACCAGTTGTACATATCAACAACACTACGGAATTTATTTTTTCGACCATACTGCGTCGGACATGGCGACAGTGCTTCAAGCACAGAAAATCCCGGATGCATGATGGCTTGCTGCATCAGTTTATCTAATTGATTTGCATGAAACGAAGTACTGCGGGCAACAAAGTTAGCTCCAGCAGCCTTTGCAAGTTCAACTGTATCAAAAGGCTGTTCTAGTGACCCAAAAGGAGAAGTCATAGACAAATCACCTTGAGGTGTAGCAGGAGAACACTGCCCCCCTGTCATTCCGTAAATCTGGTTATTCAAAATTAGAGCAGTCACACCGATATTTCTGCGTGCTGCATGAATGAGATGGTTCCCGCCAATAGACATGGCGTCGCCGTCTCCCATTACACAGATTACATTAAGTTCTGGGTTTGCCATTTTAATACCAGTGGCAAAAGTAAGAGCACGCCCGTGTGCGGTATGCACAGTGTTAAAATCAACATACACCGCCATGCGACCAGAACAGCCGATACCGGCAACTATGACCACATTGTCTTTATGAAGCTGCAAGGCATGTACGCTGCGTACAAGTGACCCAAGAACAATGCCATGTCCGCAACCAGCACAGAACACATGCGGAAACTTTTTGTTATGCCGCAAATAGTCGTGAATAAGTTTTGTAACGTCAGACATATCATACCTACAATATTGCTTTAAGAATTTCAGACGGAGTAATAATCTGCCCATCTACACGATTAAGTGTACGGATACGGGTATGTCCGTTGTTTACTCGTTTCACTTCACGAGAAATCTGTCCCATATTCATTTCAGGAACCAGCAAATGCCCACACTGCATACACAGCTTTTCTACAGCCGGACGGGCAAACGGGAACAGCGTTTTTAGTGTCAGCAATCCCACCTTATACCCTCGTTCACGAGCCTGATCCACAGCATGATGAGCAGAGCGGGCAACACAGCCATACGCGACAACAGCATATTCAGCGTCCTCAAGGCAATATTCATCAACTAAAATGACATCATGGTAGTAATTATCAATTTTTCGGAACAAACGGGTCATAAACTCATTAACCTCATCTGGTCGTGAAGTCGGGTAGCCCATTTGATCGTGAGTAAGCCCAGTAACATGACAGCGATATCCCTGCCCGATGGCAGCCATGGCAGGCACACCACGAGCAGCTTCCGCATACGGCTTGAACCATTCAGGCGGCACAGCTGGTTGCATGCGGGACAACACTTCCAGTTCATCTTCGAACGGGATGGTAATTTTTTCCCTTGTATGGGCAGTCACTTCATCAATAAGCAGAATTACAGGAGTGCGATATTTCTCTGCCATATTAAAAGCAACGACTGTCATTTCCAGACATTCAGGAACGGTTGAGGCTGAAAGCACAATGACTGGATGGTCACCGTGGGTTCCCCATCGCGCCATCTGTACATCTCCCTGAGCAGGTGACGTCGGTAAGCCAGTACTTGGTCCGCCACGCATAACATTGACGATCACAAGCGGAGCTTCAACCATACACGCGTATCCGATCAGCTCCTGCTTAAGGGAAAACCCCGGACCAGACGTTGCTGTCATCGCTTTGCGACCAGTCAAAGAAGCGCCAATTACCGCTCCCATGCTGGCAATCTCATCTTCCATTTGTAAAAAAACACCGTCTTCAGTCCGTGGCAGGCGTTGCGCCATAATCTCCATTATTTCTGTCGACGGTGTAATAGGGTATCCCGCATAAAATGTGCACCCTGCCAGTAATGCGCCCTGAGCAACAGCCTCGTTGCCTTGTGCGAATAATTCTTTTCTTTTTCTACGCCTTTTGTGAGCCATACCTAGCCCTCTGCTACTGCTTTTTGTGGAATTTTCTCGGATTCGCTCGATTCGCTTGCCACCCCAGCACCACCAGTTTCACCCGGCTCACAGCTGGTTCTACAATGCATACCGTTACTGCTACATTTTGGTCTGACCGCAATTGCAAAATCAGGACAATGAAGTTCACAAAAACCACAGTTAATACACTCTTCCGGCTGAACTACTTCTGCCTTGCCAAGCGCATTAAGTTGAAGAACCTTACCCGGACAGAATGCAACACATAGTCCGCATCCCTTACACCAATCCGGATACACACACACAAGAGTTTGGCCTTTATTCTTCTTTGGCATTGCCGCACCGGAAACCTGTAAATTGTGGTGGCATCGCCACCGTTACACCCACGCTCTCCACCCGCCGTGTGCAAGTAGAAAGATGCCTCAAGGCTAACAGCCTTATCTTACACAGGGTAAATAAAATACTTACTTAGGCAGTTACATGCTGCTTACATTCACTGCAAGAAAATTCATGTATTTTTGTCAGTCATAATACACTTTTATACCTAAGCACATGCCCCAATGGTGTTTGATCTATCAACCACTCACACCCAACATGTTCCAGCCAGATGCAAGTGCGATAACTGTATCAAACAATAAAATACGATCTGTGCTCATGCTCCTTACTACTTGTTTCGCACCAAAAGCAGAAAAACAAAAAAGCTGAGGACGATCATCCTCAGCTTATACGCAGTATTGTAACATTATATATACAGGCGTGATTATAAAAATTATCAAGCCTTCAGTTTAATGAAAATTCAAAGAGATAAACTATTGCTGTAACGTGAAGCAACAAGCACAGGTAATTATATGTACGAAGCAGCAAGTTGCTCCACCTGAGAAACATGCAAGCCAGACAGGCTTCCATGCGCAGCTATCCAGCAGCTTTTTCTTGTGGCATGCTATAAAAGTAGCCGACACCGCGAACGGTTACAATACGTTCGGATCGATCCGAAACGTTTCCGAGTTTTTTTCGAAGCTTGCTTATATGGACGTCAATGCTGCGATCATATGGCTCAAGCTCTTTTCCTAAAGCTTTAAGAGAAATCATCTCACGAGAAACAGTTTGCCCCGCAGCATCAATCAACATTTCAAAAATAACATATTCAACCTGCGTCAGCCCGATACTCTCCCCATCACGCCGAACAAGCCGTGCACTGGTATCAATTTCGACACCATCGAATACGTAAGTACGGCTGCGGGCAACTGAGCCAACATATTTTGTACGGCTTCTTCGAAGAAGACTTCGAACGCGGGCAATTAATTCCCTTTCGTGAACAGGCTTCAGTAGATACTCATCTGCTCCCATTTCCAGCGCGACAATCTTATCAACAAGTTCAGATCGTGATGACAAGGCAACAATAGGAATATGCGACTGACTACGTAACGATGCCAAAAAGTCAAATCCATTCGTATCTGGTAAATCCATATCCATTATCAGCAGATCATACGCACCGGTAAGCTCCAATGCTGCAACCTCTGTCGCACTTTCGCATATGGTACAAGTAAAACGCTCATCCTTTAATGATTGGACATAAGCGTTCCGCGCTTCGATTTCTGAATCAACCAACAATAGAGAGTACATATTTATTCCTTGTGGGCACTTTTTTCCGTCACCCGCCTTCTATGTTTAATTATACAAAATCGATGCCAAGTGGTTTCAAGCACATTATCGTATCATTATATATACGCAAACATCTCGATAACCACTGAGTTAGGCTTGTAATGAAGTCTTAACAAAAAGAAAAGAGAAAGAACCCTCATTTTTGGCACACTCTATGCTTTATTCACAGTAATTCTAAATTTCACCTCTCGTGTGGCAAATTTTTCCGCCGCCTTCTTAGGAAAGAACACACTTGGAGGTTTATATGGAAACTACTATTATTGCGAGACAGCCTGCTGCTCCTACTCAGTGCACCACAACCGCTAAAAACAATACAGCGGATGAGCGTCTTGTTAAATTATGCCTTGAGGGTAACCAAACCGCATGGAATCGTTTTGTGGCTGATTACAGCGCTATCATCAATCATGCAGTATCATGGACTCTGAATCATCATGGTGCATCAACAGCCGCAAAGGATGATGTTGTACAGGACATTTTTTTCCGCCTCATTAAATCTGAATGCAAACTCTTACAAAGCTGGGATAGCTCACGCGGTAGTTTAAAGACATGGCTTGCGGTTGTATCCCGAAGCGCAGCTATTGATTTCATCCGGACAGACCGCACTTATTTATATGATGCAATTGACGAGCAGCCAGAACTTAGCACAGAGATGTCAAACCTGCTTGATCTTCCGGAAGTGCCATTTCACATTCTTTCAACTCGGCAAAAAAGTGTTCTTCGATGCTTATACGGAGAGGAGCTTACCGCAGTAGAGGCTGCACAAAAGCTCGACATCCATCCTCAGACTGTTCGCAGCATCCACCACACGGCTCTACAAAAGCTTCGTGCGACCATGTTTCATTAAAAATTAAACTTCTCGATTACGTCATCTTACAAAAAAAGCTCCTGTTTAATAAAACAGGAGCTTTTTTACGTTACCGTCAACATAACATATTGATATTAAAAATTACTTTGGATTTAAAAATAAAATAATTTTTTTTTAATTTTTTTTAAATGAAGACGATAAGATATAATAGTACGGCACTCATGGATGAGAGCCGATTATAAACTTTATTCAATATCTTCACGGAGGAAGTTATTATGGCTTTAGCAATTAACAACAACCTGATGTCTAACAACGTCACTCGCAACCTTCAGACGCACTATGGCAAACTCAACCAGTCCACGCAAAGATTATCTTCAGGTCTTCGCGTTAGTTCTGCTTCTGACGACGCAGCAGGTCTCGCAATTCGCGAACTGATGCGTGCGGACATTGCTGCTTTAGGTCAGGGAGTTCGCAATGCTAACGACGGTATTTCCATGATCCAAACCGCTGATGGCGCACTCGGCGTTATTGACGCAAAACTCATTCGCATGAAAGAGCTTGCCGAACAGGCATCATCCGGTACTTACACCGATGTTCAGCGTAAAATGATCAACAAAGAATACCAGTTGATGGCTGATGAAATCACTCGAATTGCCTCTGACACTGACTTCAACAGCAGAAAGCTTCTTGCTGGTAGTGGCCAAGACACTAAAGTTGAGCAAAGTGTTGCACAAGACAGCACTACTAGAACAGCCGAAGCAACCAAAGTTTCTACACATGGTAACACCGAAACATGGAGAAACCAGCAGCTTAAAAAAGAAGCAGTAACAGGTGACGCCAATATTACAAAAAGCGGCGCCACTGATAAAGACGGTATACAAACCATTGTTGCAAACGGCACTGCAGGCACACTTACTTACGACTCAAGAAGTGGTCTGGCAAAAGTTGTAAACAATATCGGAACAACAGCAGCTACAGGCAGCATTGACACTAAGACCGGTGAGGTAAAAGGCCTTACACTTGCTGCTGGTGGGTCAACAATGGCAGCCGCTGACAACACTTACAAGGGCGCTAACATTAAAATTGAAACTCGCACAGCAGGCGGCGAGTGGAAAGACATCACCGCCACCATCACAGCAGCAGGCGTTGACACTGCCAACAACGGGGACGACGTTAGAATCTCTGTTGAACAAGCTGATGGTAGCATAATTCGTGATGCATTTACAAATAATGCCAACAAATTCACCTTAAAAAAGACAGCTGCTGATACATTTACAATTGAAACAACAGCGGCATCTAACACCTCTATTCAGGTAAAATCAGAAGTTGCGGCATCAAAAACATTTGAGCACACTGCACAGTCTGGATTAACAGTCACTACAGATGCAGTAACACATTTCGAAAATAACTCCGCGTCTGTATCAGGTGCAACAGCTGAGTTAACTCACAATGCTCGAACTGGGAAGATTGACGGTATCAAAACCGTTGAATCCGAACTCAAAAACAGCTACGGAACAGAGAAAAAACCAGTTCAAGACTACAAAATTGAAGTCTTTAACGAAAAAACAAACTCTTGGGATGAAGTTGTTCTTGGTGGAAAAGACGGTGACACTGTTGACATCATGGACGACGCAAACAAATTCCGCATCACCGCTGAATATGCTGACGGCCAGAAAACCCGCGATACCATTTCCAACAACACTGGTGGCCGTTTCACACTCACCAAGACAAGCAATGGTCTTGACATTGGCATGAAAACTGGCTCAGAAGCACAAAAATCTTCAACTCAACTGGAAGTTAAATCCGAAGATTTAGTCACAGTTAGCTTGCACTTCGGGGCGAGCAGCCAGGAAACAGATAGCTACGATACTGAAATCAATACAGCAACTGCAAAAGCTCTCGGTGTTGGACAAGAAGCAGGAGACAACATCGAAACTCAAGAAAATGCTAGAAAAGCATTGGAAAACATCACAGTTGCAATCAGTAAAAAAGATGAAATTCGTGCACAGCTTGGTTCAACCCAGAACCGCCTGACAGCTACCATTGAAAACATCTCTATCCAGAAAGAAAACCTTCAGGCTGCTGAGTCCCGCATCTCTGATGTAGACGTAGCGACTGAAATGACTGAATTCAATAAGCAGCAGATTCTTGCTAACGCAGCAGTATCCATGCTTTCTCAGGCAAACAACTTGCCAAAAATGGCTCAGAAACTTCTTGGCTAATACGCCTTAGTTCTCTTACATGCTAGCCTACCCCCTGTCTCGAATGAGACAGGGGGTCTTCTTTTTTATTGCACGGTACAACGGCAAAAGGAGAACAACATCTGATAACATTTATTAGATAACACTTTCCCACAAAATAACTACAGCTCATTATGTTGTTTTAAAATCACTATCAAAACATCAGCTATACTGTCTTAATACTCTGAATTTACTACTTTAAAACCTGAGACACATCTTTTTTGTTTGATTAACAAAAAGTTTTACTTTAAAACTTTTAAACGTGATTTTTATATCAATTTCAATAATCAATAAAAAAAATACTATTTTCCTTAAACCTTTTCCAACGATAGACGATTAGGTACATAACACGGCGCTCATGGATGAGAGTCAAAAACCTAATATTATTTAATATCTTCACGGAGGAAGTTATTATGGCTTTAGCAATTAACAACAACTTGATGTCTAACAACGTTACCCGTAACCTCCAGACACATTACGGTAAGCTTAATAAATCTACCCAGCGCTTGTCTTCCGGTCTTCGTGTTAGCTCTGCTTCAGATGATGCAGCAGGTCTCGCAATCCGCGAACTCATGCGTGCTGATATAGCCGCCCTTGGTCAAGGTGTTCGAAACGCTAACGACGGTGTCTCCATGATTCAAACAGCTGATGGAGCACTCGGTGTTATTGACGCAAAACTCATCCGTATGAAAGAGCTTGCCGAACAGGCATCCTCCGGAACATATACTGACGTTCAACGTAAAATGATCAATAAAGAATACCAGTTGATGGCAGACGAAATTACGCGTATCGCCTCTGACACTGACTTCAACGGCAGAAAGCTTCTAGCAGGAAGCGGCCAAGAAACTAAAGTTGAACAAAGCGTTGCCCAAAATGGAGGTTCCCGCGAAGCAAATACTGTTTCGACCTATGGCAACACCGAAACATGGAGAAACCAACAGCTTAAAAACGAAGCTGTGACTGAAAGTACACATGTCAAAAAAAGTGGCCCCTCCGATAAAAACGGTATCCAAACTGTAACTTCTGACGGCACAATCGACACACTCACTTACAAATCAAGAAGTGGGCTTGCGACAGTTGTTAACAGTATGAAAGCCGCAATTGATACAGGTACTATTGACACAAAGACTGGAGAAATAAAAGACATCGACCTTTCTGCAACAGGTTCGACTATGGCTGCTGCATCAAACGTTTATAAAGGTGCTAACGTTATAATTGAAACCCGCACATCTGGTGGCGAATGGAAGGACATCACTGCCACCATCACTGCCGCAGGCACTGCAACTGCAACTGCAGGTGACGAGGTAAGAATTACAGTAGAAAGCAACGATGGGGAATTACTTCGTGACACATTCACAAACACCTCCAGCAAATTCACCTTAAAAAAAGCTGCACCCAACCACTTTACAATCGAAACAGCCACAGCCTCTACCACAGCAATTCAGGTACACTCTGAAGTCGCAGCAACAAAAGCATTTGAACACACTGCACAGTCTGGCTTAACAGTTACTACGGATGCAGTGACTCATTTTGAAGACAACTCTGCATCTGTCGCTGGTGCAAAAGCTGAGTTTACCCATAATATTAAAACAGGAAAAATCACCGACATCAAATCTGTTGAATCTGAGCTTAAGAATACTTACGGCACAGAAAAAAAACCAGTTCAAGATTACAAAATAGAAGTCTTCAATGACGAAACAAACACTTGGGATGAAGTTGTTCTTGGTGAAAAAACTGGTTCCACAGTTGACATCATGGATGACGCTAACAAATTCCGCATCACTGCAGAGTATGCTGATGGTCAAAAAACCCGCGACACTATTTCCAACAACACTGGTGGTCGATTTACACTCACCAAGACAAACAACGGTCTTTCCATTGGCATGAAAAGTGGTTCAGAAGCACAAAAATCTTCAACTCAATTGGAAGTTAAATCCGAAGATTTAGTAACAGTTAGCCTGCACTTTGGAACAAGCAGTCAAGAAACAGATAGTTACGATGCTGAGATCAACACCGCTACAGCAAAATCTCTTGGTGTTGGACAAGAAGCAGGTGACAATATCGAAACTCAAGAAAATGCTAGAAAGGCTTTGGAAAATATCACAGTTGCAATTAGCAAAAAAGATGAAATCCGTGCTCAACTCGGCTCTACCCAGAACCGCCTGACCGCTACTATTGAAAACATCTCTATCCAGAAAGAAAACCTTCAGGCTGCTGAATCACGCATTTCTGATGTAGATGTCGCAACTGAAATGACTGAATTCAACAAGCAGCAG